>JBANGF010000134.1:0-6956 GCA_037975655.1 Bacteroidota bacterium
CCTAAACAAAAAACTAAACTGGTTTCCCTCAAAACGATCCCCAAGATTGGAAAGAGGGTGAATAAATGGAATTTTTTGCGACTCCGCGAAAGCACTGATCAATTCACTTTCCTCGGGATAAATAGGACCCACAATTACGTCTGCAGCAAGTACGGTAGGTTCTTTGACAAGCGCATTGAGGTAATTGAGATCTCGTTTGGAATCGAAAGTATGCAACTGAATTGCTACCCCATCAGCCTTTAGAGAAGCTACTTCCAAGGCGATGCCTTGGTAAAGCTCGAGCAGGAAGTTATTCGACTCCAAGGCGGAAATAGTCTGATCGGACCTACTTGTAAATGGGAGGATAACCACCAAATCCAAGACCTTATCCTTCAATGCCGGTTGTGCCCCAGACTGAATAATTTGGTTCAGGATACTGCGTTCAGGAGTAGACATAATTGACTTTTGTTGAAGCACATAAGCCAATGCAGCAGTAAATCCCTGATTCTCCTTAAACTCACTCAAATGAGTAATCAAAAAATTTGATGAGGTGGTTTGTAAATATTCAAAAGATACACGATACCCTTTACTTAACCAAGGTTCACGAGTAAGCTCTTTTAATGCTTGAAGGCCTTCAACCAATTGGTTGTTTTGAAAATAAGCCAAGGCAAGTAGATAGGTAACCTCTTCAGAATGGTTCCAATCCTTTCCCTTCAAAGTGGTCAATAACTCGATGGCGAGGGGAGCTTGAAGGAGTTGAAGTGCGGCTTCGGCGCTGTGAAAAGCAGCATAATGCGAAAGAACCCCATAAGTAGCCTCATCCAGAAAGGGTTTAAATCCATCTATTGCCAAAGCGTATTCTTTGGCATCTAATTCTGATTTTGCCTTGAGATAGGTGACAGGAGCCTGCTGAGCAACTGCAAATGCAGCACTAAAAATGAAGGAAAGTACAAGTAGAACTTTTCGCATAAGCGCTGATTGGGAGTTCGCTGAAGATTCCATCAAAAATAAGTCATTTTTTTAAATCTAAAACGAGTGAATTCCTCTACTTGAAATCAATATCGAGCAGCAAGTAGTAGTTGCAACTCTTTGTGGCTAAGTCCAAATTTCTTTGCCAAAAAAGCATTGGTCAAACTACCTCGGTAGGTATACACGCCTTTGAGGAACCACTTGTAAGTAAATATCATTTCCTCAGCGCCTCCGAGGTCGTTCATGTGGAGGAGAATAGGGGTAAAAATATTGCTCAAGGAATAGGAGGCCGTTCTTGCCACTCGCGAGGCAATATTGGGTACACCATAGTGAATCACCTCATGTGTACGGTAGACAGGATTTTCGTGCGTAGTCATTCGTGCAGTCTCGATACAACCGCCTTGATCAATGCCTACATCAATTACCACGCTACCTGGTATCATTTTGGAAACCATTTCTTCAGTGACCACAATTTTATTTCTTCCTTTTTCAGCACGCAAAGCCCCTATCACCACATCCGCTTCTGTCAATGCCTGGGAAAGGCTGGTATTGTCTATGGTACTGGTCGCAATCTGCTGCCCAAGCAATTGTTTGATCCTCCGTAACTTGTATAGGTGGTTGTCAAAAATCTTGATGTTTGCACCCAATCCAAGAGCTGTTCGTGCCGCATATTCAGCCACAGTTCCCGCTCCGATGATCACTACTTGGGTAGGCGGAACACCCGTAATTCCACCCAGAATCAATCCTTTGCCCTCATTTACACTTGAGAGGTATTCCGAAGCAATAAGCATGACCGTACTTCCTGCAATTTCTGACATGGCTCGGACTACGGGCATTCCGCCCACTTTATCCTCTAGGTATTCAAAAGCAAGTGCAGTAATCTTTTTAGCATTAAGCGCTTGGATGTAACTGGACTCCTGCTTTTCAAGTTGCAGAGCTGAAATCAAGCAAGCGCCCGAACCCATATCCGCGATTTCCTCTTCCGTCGGGGCATTTACTTTTACCACCACATCCGCAGCAAAGACTTCCTTGGAAGAGTAGGCTATTTTCGCTCCTGCATCGGAAAACTGCTGGTCCGAAAACTTAGCGCGCTCTCCAGCCTGGGTTTCTACCAGCACCTCAATTCCATTTTGACTCAAAATGCGAACTGCCTCAGGACTGAGTACCACCCGCTTCTCTTCGGTCGAAGTCTCTTTAGGCATGCCTAGAGTAATGGGCTTTCCTCCTTTTTTTAGTTGAGCGGGAGACTCTTTTGGGATCAATCCCACAGCGGCTATTCCAGACAATTCAGTGGCCATCTTGGTGGTGGTGTAGGGTTAACAATCTTCTAGTTTCGGATTCTAAGGTTAGTTCGATTAGAAAAAAACGCTCCGGTAAAAAGGCTGCAATGTTTTCTGCCCATTCGAGCCAACAATAGTTTCCACTATAAAAATACTCTTCTATTCCGATATCCAAGGCTTCCATAGGATCATCCAAGCGATAAAAATCAAAATGAAAGATCAATCCTTGGGCTTGGGTTTGGTACTCATTTACTATTCCAAACGAAGGGCTGCTGACCTGACCTTCCACCTGCAAGACTTTCGCGAGTGATTTGATCAAGGTAGTCTTGCCGGCTCCCATCTGACCTTTGAAAACCCATACTTTTTCTTCGCCTGCTTCTTGAAGGAGCCGTTGGGCTACTTCGTCTAGTTGGTTCAATGAGTAGGAAAAAGAGTGCAAATGGATTAGGATTTGGAACGCAAATGTACAATAGGAATGATCATTTCTTCAAGCGAGATCCCTCCATGCTGAAAAGTATCCTTGTAATGACTCACGTAGTAATTGTAATTATTGGGGTAAGCAAAGAAATAATCCTCCACAGCAAAAACATAGGTAGAGGACACATTCAAGCGGGGAAGCTTAGCATCATCAGGGCGCCGCACTTCAAAAACTTTTCCTGACTCATAATTCAAGTTTCTTCCCTGTTTGTAGCGCAAATTGGTAGTAATATTTTTGTCCCCAATAATCTTGTAGGGCCTATTTACTCTTTTGGTTCCGTGGTCGGTGGTTAAAATCACTTCTCCTCCCACTTGCTGGATCTTTTTCATGAGTTCAAACAAAGAGGAATGCTCAAACCAACTACGGGTAAGCGATCGATACGCAGATTCGTCGGGAGCCAATTCCCGGATCATTTTCATGTCAGTTCGCGCATGGGAAATCATGTCTACGAAATTGTATACCAACACATTGAATTCGTTTTGAAGTAAAGTATGGAATTGATCCAAGACCACTTTTCCCTCCTGCATTTGTAAAATTTTATGGTAGGAGAACTTCACTGGAAGTCTATTTTTTTCGAGGTTTATCTTGAGCCATTCCTCTTCATTTTTGTTCTTTCCCTCTTCGGAGTCTTCATCTTCCCAAAGACGCGGATAGCGACTCGCCATCTCAGAGGGCATCATGCCCGAGAAAAGGGCATTCCGAGCGAATGCAGTGGTGGTGGGAAGAATACTGTAGTAAGTCGACTTTTCCTCCACATGGAAGTAGGGACTAAGCAGGGGTTCGATCTCTTCCCATTGATCAAGGCGAAGATTATCAATTAGAATAAAAAATACGGATCGTTTCTTTTTCAATAAAGGAAACACCCATTCTCGAAGTACCTGTGGAGAATGGAGCGGAGCATCTTTCTCCGGTTCAGAAATCCAGTCCAAATAATTGTCTTTCACAAATCGACCAAAAGAATGGTTGGCTTCAATTTTTTGGGCTTCAAGCACTTCCAACATGTTCTTGTTTTCGGTATGATCAATTTCCATCTCCCAAAAGGTGAGCTTTTTATACAGATCAGCCCATTCTTGTGGAGTCGAGGCTTCATCCAGGGCCTGTCCAATTTGTCTGAATTCTTGCTGGTAATTTTGAGTTGTTTTGGATTCTACTAGTTGCTTGTTTAGAAGAATCCGCTTAACAGACAGCCAAATCTGGCTGGGATTAAGGGGCTTGATTAAGTAATCCGCGATTTTCCCTCCTATCGCTTCATCCATCAATTGCTCCTCCTCGCTCTTGGTGATCATGACTACAGGGATCTGAGGCTTGAGTTGTTTGATTTGTTGGAGCGTTTCCAAACCTGTCATTCCTGGCATCATTTCATCCAGAAACACTACGTCGAAATTGGCCTTTTCGACCTCCTCGATGGCATCCACTCCCGAATTTACGGTGGTGATCACGCAACCTTTCCCTTCCAAAAACAGAAGGTGTGGTTTGAGTAGGTCAATTTCATCGTCTGCCCACAGCACCTGGAATTTTTGAGACATCTTTCTTCCCTTTTCTTCTAAAATTATAATTACTTTTGAGTCAATCAAATCCGTGCTGATTGAAAAGCCAAAAAATTCTCAATGATCCCGTTTATGGTTTTATCACCATACCTAGCGAGTTAATTTTTGCCATCATTGACCATCCTTACTTTCAGAGATTACGCCGAATTAGGCAATTGGGTTTAACTGATTTTGTGTACCCGGGTGCACTGCATACCCGATTCCACCATGCACTAGGTGCGATGCACCTGATGAGCATTACTTTGGACAATCTACGCATTAAAGGAACTGAAATCACAGAAAAAGAATACGAGGCTGCACTTTTAGCTATTCTCCTGCATGACATCGGACACGGTCCTTTTTCTCATGCCTTGGAATACAGCCTCTTGGAAGGGATTCCACACGAAAAACTCTCATTATTGACGATAGAATTACTGAATGAGGAATTTGGAGGACAATTGTCTTTGGCGCTACAAATCTTCAAAAACCAGTATCCCAAAAAATTTCTCCACCAACTTGTATCTAGCCAGTTGGACATCGACCGCTTGGACTACCTGCAGCGGGATTGCTTTTTCACGGGAGTATCCGAAGGTACCATTGGTGCGGATCGAATCATCAAAATGATGGCGGTTAAGGATGATCAGCTCGTCATTGAAGAAAAAGGGATCTATTCCATTGAGAATTTTTTGAGTGCCCGAAGGCTCATGTACTGGCAAGTCTACCTGCATAAAACGACTGTGAGCGCAGAAAAAATGCTGATTAACCTGATTCAGCGTGCCAAAAAACTAGCACAAGCGGGTAGAAAATTCTACGTGACCGAAGAGATGGCCTACTTTATGAATCAAGAAATAAGCCTCGCTGACTTTAAGGCAGACAAGAACCTGCTGAAAAAGTTTTTGCAGTTGGATGATTTTGACATTTGGGGAGCAATCAAACTTTGGAAAAACGATCCCGACTACGTTCTTCAGAACATTTCCCAAATGTTTTTGACCCGAAGACTATTCAAAATTAATCTGGTAAACGAGCCCTTTACTACCTCTGAGATCGAGCATTTGCGGAGCAAAGCGTTGAAGAAACTTCAAGTTTCAGAAGAGGATTTGGGTTACTTTTTTTCTACCGGAACAATCAGCAATTACGGGTATCTGGAAAAAGACCGCATCTCCATATTGACCAAAAAAGGGGAAGTGGTCGATGTTGCCACTGCCGCTGATTTACCAAACATCAAGATTATGAGTAAGATGGTGGAAAAACATTACGTATGCGTGGCAAAAAGTTTAATTTTGCCTTACTAAACCACTCTGCTACCAATGGAATTTTCGCTGGAACAACTTGCTGGTATTTTAGGTGGAACCGTAGAAGGGGATTCCACCCAGAAAGTGCATCGCCTGGATAAAATCCAAGAGGGTCAACCTGGGGGTATTGCCTTTTTAGCGAATACCAAGTACGAATCCTGTCTCTATGAAACCGCTGCCACAGCAGTAATTGTTAGTCATGATTTTGTAGCAAGTAAACCCTATAAAACCACCTTAATTCGGGTAAAAGATGCCTACACAGGATTCACCACCTTACTAGAGGCTTACCAGCAACTCAATCAGGCGGCATTGGTAGGGGTAGAAGAACCAAGTTACCTGGCTGAAGGTAGTAGCATGGGAGAAAATGGGTACAGAGGTGCTTTTTCCTACATCGGAAAAAATTGCATTCTTGGAACAGGCGTTAAGATCCATGGACATGCCTATGTAGGTGATCGTGTACAAATTGGAGATGGAACTGTAATCCATGCGGGAGCCAAAATACATTCAGACACCCAAATTGGAAAAAACTGTGTCATCCATTCTGGTGCGGTCATAGGGTCCGATGGATTTGGTTTTGCTCCTCAGTCTGACGGATCTTATAAAACCATCCCACAGATTGGTAATGTGGTACTCGAAGACCAGGTCAGCATTGGTGCCAATACCACCATTGATCGTGCAACCATGGGGTCCACTCTAATCCGCAAAGGAGTAAAGATTGATAATCAGGTGCATATTGCGCACAATGTGATTGTGGGAGAACATACCGTCATCGCTGCTCAAACAGGCATTTCTGGATCCACAGAAATAGGGAAATATTGTGTCCTTGCCGGAAAAGTCGGTATTGTGGGCCATATTAAAATTGCCGACCATACCACTATCGGTGCTAATACAGGGATCAGTAAAACGATTAAAGAATCAGGGAAGTCTCTTTTTGGATTCTTGGCAATGGATTTGAAAGATTTCCTTCGCTCCTATGCTGTATTTAAAAATTTGAATGATCTACAGAAACGAATCCAACAACTAGAAAAAAAGGGGTAATTTTGTGACCCAAATCACGTTTTAGAGTACAGCACATGAAAGTTAAACAGCACACCATCCAAAAGCAGGTAGAATTGTCCGGGGTAGGACTGCATACAGGCGTGGTTTCCAACATGACCTTTTTGCCAGCACCGCCAAACCACGGAATTAAATTCCAACGCATAGACTTGGAAGGTCGTCCTACCGTGGATGCGGATTGTGACTTAGTCGTGGATGTGTCCCGTGGAACTACGCTAGAACAGAATGGTGCTCGTGTCTACACAGTAGAACATGTGCTGGCTGCTTTGGTGAGCATGGAAATTGACAACGTCTTGGTTCAATTAGACGGTCCTGAACCCCCGATTATGGATGGATCTTCCATCCAGTTTATTGAAGTGTTAGAGGATGCAGGACT
>JBANGF010000135.1:0-4500 GCA_037975655.1 Bacteroidota bacterium
TAAGGCATCCAAATGTTTCCTCCCAACTTAAAAATCTCTATTTCTGTGGAGGATCGGTGCATCCAGGCGGGGGTATTCCTTTGGCCTTGCTTTCTGCCAAGATCATGTCGGAAGAAATCCCCGATTTGAAAAAGTAACTGGCATTTTAGAGCAAAAAAAGAGCGACCTAGGTGGTCGCTCATTCATTTTTTTAGGAGTGGATTAAAGCACTCTTTCGTATTGGTTGAAGAAGAAGTTGCCTTCAATAGCTGCATTTTCGTCTGAGTCAGATCCGTGCACGGCATTTGCCTCTATTGATTTAGCAAATATTTTCCGAATAGTACCCTCTGCTGCATTGGCTGGGTTCGTAGCACCGATTAGGGTACGGAAATCTTCCACAGCATTGTTTTTTTCTAGGATAGCGGCAAAAATTGGCCCAGAAGACATGTAATTGCAAAGATCCTTGTAAAAAGGTCTTTCGCTGTGGACTTCATAAAATTTTCCTGCTAGTTCCGGAGTTAAACGGGTAGCCTTTAAAGCAACGATTTTAAAACCTGCTTCTTCAATCATTTTTAAGATTGCACCTGAGTTGCCTGCTAGAAAAGCATCCGGCTTAATCATGGTGAATGTTCTTTTACCTGCCATGGGATTTGGAGTTTCATTGGTTTATTTCGGCTGCAAAATTAGCGTTTTTTGATTCATAATTAAATGGTACATCTAGAATTCTATCCTAGGTGCTTCATTATCAGTAAATTTGATGCTTTGGGAATTGATTAAAATTTGCTGACCTTTGTTGCCTCCGGAGCCAAAAGTGCAGCTGAATCAAATTAATGGAAGATTTAGGTACGTTTATTCAAAAACTTTCCACACCTAGGAAAATCGTCATTACCACCCATGTGAAGCCTGATGCAGATGCCTTAGGTTCTTCTTTGGGACTTTCCAACTACCTATTGAAGAAAGGGCACGAGGTCACGGTCATTACCCCTTCCGACTATCCATATTTTTTGACTTGGATGAAGGGTAACGATGCTGTTTTGGATTTTTCCGATGACTCAGAACGTAAGAAGGCACTCGTCAAACTAGAAAAAGCGGAACTTATTTTCTGTTTGGATTTTTCGGTATTGAATAGAGTCAATGAATTGGGAGAACTGATTCGCCAATCCAGTGCCTTTATCGTTAACATAGATCACCATCAGGATCCCGAAGATTTTGCACATTACCGGTTGTGGAGTACCCAGGCAGCCGCTACTTGCGAACTTGTTTATGAGTTGATCGTATCTCTTGGGGACAAGGATTTGATCGATAAGCACATTGCGGCTTGTCTCTACGCGGGAATTTTGACCGATACAGGAGGATTTCGCCATCCCAACACCACCAAAAATGTTCATTTGGTCGTAGCAGAATTGTTGGAAGCAGGAGCCAATGCCACGGAAATTGCAAATCTGATCTATGATTCCAATTCATTAAATCGACTCAAATTCATCGGTTTTGCGATTACGAGGCGTTTGGTAGTACGGGAGGATTTGCATACTGCCTATTTTGTGATTAGTAAAAAAGATCTTAAAAAATATCAAAGCCAGACCGGGGACACCGAAGGTTTGGTTAATTATGCCTTATCTTTGGAAGGAGTGAAGTTAGCCGCTTTATTTTCTGAGCGAGAAGATGGGGTAAAAATATCCTTTCGTTCCAGTGTTGATGTGGCGGTGAATAAGTTTGCCGCTACTCATTTTGGAGGGGGAGGTCACAAAAATGCTGCTGGGGGAAAATCTTCCCTAAGTTTGAAAAAAACAGTGGCACGCTTTGAATCCCTAGTTCAGGAGTATCAAGAAGACCTTTTTCATTCCGAAGCAACCCAATCCCTAATCTCAAGATAATTAAAATTGAAACTCACCAATCCTTTTATGAAAAATTACAAATCCCTAGTACTCGTATTGGCCCTAATTACTGGGGTAAGTACCATTTCTTCCTGCCAAAAAACAAAGGTGACTGAGAAGGACGCAATCGAATTTACCTACATCAATGAAGGCACTGAAAAGCCTGCCAATGGTGATTTTCTATTGTACAACTTGGAGATTTTAACTCAGGCTGACTCTGTGATTTACAGCACCTTGACACAACCATTTCCAGGTTATTTGATGGCAAATGACACCATCAAGGCTCAGAATGGGATGGATGAGATCTTTTTAAGTTTGAGAAAAGGAGATTCAATCACTTTTGAGGCAGCGGCGAAAATCATTTTCAGCGGAAACCAGCCAGCTCCAATCAAAGAAGATGAATTGATTAAAGTGCGTTTGGGGGCTTATGAGGTGAAGACGGAGGCCGAAATGCAAGCATTCTATGAAGAAGCCATGCAAAAGGAACAGGGAAAAGCGGCTGAACGTGCAAAAGCGCTTCTTGTGGAAGAGTCTAAGACCATCGAAGCCTATCTGACAAAAAATAACTTGAAGGCACAGAAAACCGAAAGTGGTCTATACTATGTGATTGAAAAAGAAGGAACAGGTGAGGCAACAACTCCTGGAACAACCTTGTATGTAAACTATGCTGGCTACCTACTTAGCGGAACCTTATTTGATACTTCTTGGCCAGAAATTGCGAAGGCAAATAACATGTTTAGTGAAGAGCGTCCTTATGAGCCACTTCCTGTGAATGTAGGCATGGGTCAAGTAATCCCAGGTTGGGACGAGGGATTGATGCTACTGAAGAAAGGATCTAAAGCTAAATTGATCATTCCTTCCCCGCTTGGTTATGGAGAAGGTGGAGCAGGAGAAATGATTCCGGCCAACTCTATTCTTGTATTTGACGTAGAAGTAACAGACGCTCAGAAATAAGTACCAAACCTAAAAAAATTAAGAACCTATGAAATCCAGACTATTAGCCGCATTAGCCTTGCTTGTAGGAGCACTTTCTATGCTATCTTGTGTGGATTCTGATCAAACGCAAGAAGTCATCTTGCAGCGGGATAAGGAAGCCATTGAAAAGTTTCTGCAAGAAAACCCCATTGCTAGCGTGAAAGAATACAGCGAGCCAGTGGAAGGGTTTTACATGTTCTGGCAAGTTTCAGTCAAACCAGAGCGTAACAATCTGTTGCGAGGGGATACAGTAACAGTCAACTATACTGGTAGGGACCTTAATAAGAAGGTTTTTGATACTTCTATTGAACAGATTGCAAAAGATAACGGGGTCTTCAATTCAACGAGAAGGTATCAGCCTTTACGTTACGCAGTCGGGTATGGATTTACCATCACTGGATTTGAGTTCGCCATTTCCATGATGCACCCGGGCGAAAAGGCGACCGTGATTTTTCCTTCTAGGCTTGGTTATGGAACTCAGGCAAGTGGATCGATTCCTGCAAATTCTCCATTGATATTTGAACTTGATCTTGTACAGGTTAAAAAAGGCCCGAATCTAAATCCATGATGCGTAATCTTTTAATACTCTGCCTTTTTGCCCTAGTAAGCCTTAGTGCTTGTGAGACCACAAGTCCCTTTAATCAGGGTCCAGTCTATGATTTTGAAGGCAATCTAGCTATTGATCGGAAGAAAATTGCGGCCTATTTGGATACGGCCAAAATAGATAGCATTTACCGTATCCATGATCCGAGTGGAGTAGTGGTCATTGTTCATCAAGAAGGCAAGGGATCTCGCCCAACCAACAATACCGTGGTGTATACGGATTACATTGGCAAGTTGATGACTACTGGAACGGTATTTGACACTTCCTATGAGAATGTTGCCCGGCTCAAAAACATATTTGTGGAAGGCAGGGTCTATGCTCCACTTAGTTTTGTAGTGGGAGGTTCTACGGTAATTACGGGTTGGGACATTGGATTCAAGCGGCTTCGCCCGACCTCTAAGGCAACGATCATTATTCCCTCACCTTACGGCTACAGCAATCAAAAAAACAACGATAAAATCCCAGAGAATTCAGTCTTGGTTTTCCAAGTAGATTTCTTAGGAATAGATTAATAAAAGGGGCGTTGAGCCCCTTTTTTAGTTAGGTTTAGCCTTGCCCTTTTTTCGAGTGGGAAGTGGTTCTCTGCTCCAAAATTCTTTCTAACTTGGCCTAGCAATGCCCCATAGGTAAGGAAGTGTTTTTTGAATGAATCTATGCGGGCTAAATTGTCAGAATCAATTTACCCAAATGACTTACTTTTTATGAAAATTGGTATCATCCGAGAAGGGAAAATCCCTGCAGATCAACGCAGCCCATTCACTCCAGAGATTCTTCAGGAGATTCAAAAGAGTTTTGGAGATATCCTTTCTATTTGTGTAGAAAAAAGTGATTTCCGTTGTTTCACAGATAAAGAATACGAGGAGAAAGGGATAGAGGTGGTAACGAACATTTCGGAAGCGGATATTTTATTTGGAGTGAAGGAAGTACCAATTAATCAATTGATTCCAGAAAAGACTTATTTTTTCTTCTCCCATACCATTAAAAAACAGCCTAAAAATCAGGCTTTGCTGCAGGCGATCCTGGCTAAATCTATACGCTTAATTGACTATGAACTATTGAAAAACCCAG
>JBANGF010000147.1:0-3937 GCA_037975655.1 Bacteroidota bacterium
TATTTTTGACGGTATTGATTAGGTTTTCTTGATAAATCTGACGGAAATTTTGATTGACTACTGTCTCCCGGTTGGTAATTTGGCGTAAAGAGTTGGATGTATTATTGAAAAAATAACTTCCAGTGACGTTTACTTTTTTACCCCATTTGTCAGAGTAATTGAGCCCTAGGGCATTGGTAGTAACAATACCCCCGGAGTTGCCAACTAGGAAATTATTGTTTCCTCCGCCACCCCATTGGCCACCTCCAAATCCTCCGCCACCCATACCGCCCATCATTCCTCCTCCACGACTAGCACCAGCGGAAGCATTTGCAGTCAATCCTGCTAGATCTTGACTAGAGAAATTTTGTTGGTTGATGTTGTTGAAAAGACCTAAAATAGAGATGCGTTGATCCCCATTAAATAAGTTGAGACTGCCCCCTGCGGAATAGCGATCGTCGGTACCATATCCCGCATAGCTTCTTCCAAAGGACCCATTCTTTTTGTCCGACCGAAGAATAATGTTGATGGTTTTGGTATAGCTCCCATCATCAAATCCAGTGAGGCGGCTTTGATCAGAACGCTGGTCAAGGACTTCTACTCTATCTATAGCGTCTGCAGGCAAATTTCGTAAGGCGATGTTGGGGTCATTGCCAAAAAATTCACGCCCATCGACTAAGATTTTCTGGACCTGTTCCCCTTGAGCCTGGATTTGGCCCCCTTGAAAAGTGATTCCAGGCATTTTTCGAATCAAGTCCTCTGCTTGTGCATTGGTTTGAGTTTTAAATGCATTGGCATTGAAAGAGGTGGTATCCCCTTTTTGTTCGCCCACCACGTTGGTCCCTTGTACGATAACTTCTCCTAAAACTTTGGTGTCTTCCTCCAAGATAAGTTCTCCTAATTCCATAGGATCTCTCATGCTGTGGATCCTGGTAATGGTCTTGTAGCCCAAAAATTTGATTTCAAGTTTCACTTCGGGGATGAAGGGTCGTGCTACCTCAAAGCTTCCATCCGCTGCAGTCACCGTACCCCTCAACAAGGAATCTGTAACTGTTTTTACCACTACATTGGCTCCTATCATAGGGGTTTTGGTGGCCCCATCGATGAGTTTACCAGTAAATTTTCTTTCGGTCTGGGCTTGGCCGCTAGGCCGCTGTCCAAATGCAAGGACTGAAAGGAAAAAACAAAAAATAAAGAGGGAAAAAGATAAGTAATTTTTCATAGTTGGCAAGAATACATCCTATTTGACTGCTGAACAAGGCAAAAGGTTTACGCGGTAGAAGGAGTAAAATTAGAATGGGGATTCTGAGGGATGAGTGGTAGTTATTCGATCTAAAAAACTCAATTTTCCAAAGCCCGATTCATCAGGTCGGAGTAGGAGATGTTGTAATGGCTTTCGTGGTACACCACCTCTCCACGACGAAGGAGAAGCAACTGAGGGGATTCGTGTGTTATTCCTAGGCGTTCTGTCACCAGATCAGATACCGAACGAAAGGCAATCAAGTCAAGGTAATAAGGAATAATTTTTTCGGTATCCTCCTCCTTCCAATTTCGAAGCATTCGGTCAAGTGCCATGCTGCTGATGGAGCAACGGGTACTGTGTTTGAAAATTAGCACAGGTTTCTGCTGACTTTCAATTAGAAGTGCTTCCAGTTGTGTTTCCGAAGTGAGTTTATTCCAGTTCATGTCCTCTTTTCGCTATTTTTGCAAAATGCAGTGCAAAGGTAAGTTACTTTGCCCGTACTCTCCATATGATTACTATCCTAGTTTCCATTTCCTTGAGGAGAATTCCAATGCTCCTATTGACCTGTTTGGGTTTAGCTTTTTGGTCTTGCAAGTCACTAGACCCCAATGCTAAATTGCCTTTGCCTACCGTTCCTCAAGGCAATTCTTCGGTAAATGTCCCGGTAAATATCCCCATACCTACGCTTTCTACTTTGGCTAATAATTCTATTCCTTCTAAGGTAATTAGCTTAAAAGCAGTGGATTTGGGCAATGGGATACAGGGGGATTTTGATTTTATTAGAGCAGGAACCATCCAACTGATGCCCCTGGATAGCCAGCGCTTGGAAGTTGTATTTCCGCTTAAAATTCAAGGAGAACTTGGGCTTAAACCAGGAAGAATTGGTAATTTACTTCAATCCAAAATTCCTTTTACCCGTACCCTAGCCCCTGTAATGGTCATCAATCCAGAACTCCAGCCCAATTGGTACCTTGGGGTGAGTGAATTTGAGGTGGTTGATTTAGGAGGTAAATTAGCCATATCTGCCATGGGATTAGAATTTGATTTAAGCCCCATGGTGAGAAATGAAATCCGAAATTTTGCCAAGCAAAACATCACCTCCAAACCGGACCTTATTCCATTAAAGCCCCTGATGGAGTCGATTTGGAACGAAGTGGGTCAACCCATGCTGGTGGAAATGGAAGGCACAAAAATGGGACTATCTATTCGTCCTGAATCTCTTCACCTGAGGGAATACCTGAGACCCAACAAAGGACTTCATGTGGATCTTGGGATGAAAGGAAAGGTAGAGCTTCATCCTGCCAATGCCATTCCAAAAAAGCCCTACCCTCTTCCTAAAATTTCATCCAATTCCGATGCTTCTAACAGCATAGATCTCCACGTTCCTTTTCACCTCACCTATGCAGACTTGGATGCCTTGATCAAGAAATCTTTTGGGGGAAAAGTTTTTCGGATCAACAAACAGTACGTGTTTGAGGCAAAAAATATGTCCACACAAGCCTACGGAGATAAATTGGGGATTACTGTAGATTTCATTGCTACTCCTAGCAAGGGCAATCCCATGAGCGGAGAGATGTTTTTGGTAGGAAGACCCGTGTTCGATGCATCCTCACAAGTTTTGTTTTTCGAAGAGTTAGACTTCGTGATGAAAAGTACAAGCGCTAAAGCCAAGCTAGGCGCGTTACTCAAGCAAGGTAAAATTCATCGCCAACTCAACCAGCAAATGAAACTTCCTTTAGGGGAAACGTTAGCTGGAGGGGTGAAGGAAATTCAAGAGCGATTTTCCTTAAAGACCTCTATCGCTACGGTAGATATTTTAGACTTGAAAATGATTCCTGTGGGATTTTATCCTACAGCTACAGGCTTGGCCATCCCCTTGAGGGCAACGGCTAAAACAAGCATTCGATGGAAATAAAATCTAGGAAAAGGACTTTACCTACTTTCTTCCCTCAATAATTTTTCCTACTACCTCTGGATCGAGTAAGGTGGAGGTGTCCCCCATGGCGTCTACGCTTCCTTCTGCAATTTTCCTTAAAATTCTACGCATGATTTTTCCTGAACGGGTTTTAGGAAGACCTGGTACCAATTGGATTTTGTCTGGTTTGGCGATAGGTCCGATGATGGAAGCTACCGTTTCTTTGATTTCTTGGACAAGGGTTTGCTCTGGGTGGGCACTTTGATCGCAGATGACAAAGGCGTAGATGCCTTGCCCTTTGATGTCGTGCGGGTAGCCGACTACGGCAGATTCGATGACACTGGGATGTTCGTTGATGGCATTTTCCACCTCAGCGGTACCCATGCGATGTCCCGATACATTGATCACATCGTCTACCCTTCCTAAAATTCGGTAGTAGCCGTCGTGATCTCTCTTGACTCCATCTCCAGTGAAGTACTTGTTTTTATAGGTTGAAAAATAGGTTTGCCTGCAGCGTTCGTGATCCCCGTAAGTGGTACGGATCATGGAAGGCCAAGGAAAGGTGATGCATAAATTACCCTCCACCGAATTGCCCGTAAGTTCTTTCCCTTCCGCATCTACGATGCAAAGTTGGATTCCAGGCAAAGGCAACGTGGCATAGGCCGGTTTGGTGGGCGTGATTCCAGCTAAAGGAGAGATCAATATGCCTCCAGTTTCGGTTTGCCACCAGGTATCTACGATGGGGCACTTGCCCTTGCCAATGTGGGTATGGTACCAGTGCCAAGCTTCCTCGTTGATGG
>JBANGF010000160.1:0-7787 GCA_037975655.1 Bacteroidota bacterium
TTTTCAATGGTGATTTACAATCGCTGGGGACAACTCGTCTACACGGGAAATGAGGGTTGGGATGGAACTTTTGCAGGAGACAATGCTCCAACAGATACCTATGCTTATGCCACCACTTACAGTTACTTGATGGAAGGCAACACGGTTCAGGTGACCTTCAAGGGTTCTGTACTATTGGTTCGGTAAGTCTGCAGCAAATACGATTTGGTACTCATTTGGTCTCTTTTGGTATAAATTCCCTAGTTTTGTTTGCCTTATCTTTTCAATTGAAATGAAAAAAATCTTGATCACCGGTGGTGCCGGATACATCGGTTCCCATACTGCGGTTGAACTTTGGAATGCAGGTTTGGAACCGATTATTTTAGATGATTTTTCCAATTCCCAGGAAGAGGTACTCAATCGTTTGGAAGAGATTACAGGCAAGCGATTTGCATGTTACCGAGGGGATTGCAACCAACGATTCGTGTTGGATCAGATCGCAAAAGACCATCAACTCGAGGGAGTGATTCATTTTGCAGCCTTCAAAGCCGTAGGAGAGAGTACCCAGCAACCCTTGGCCTATTACAAGAATAACTTAGGTTCCTTACTCGTCTTATTGGAGTTTATGGGGGCAAATAAAATTACCAATCTGGTATTTTCTTCTTCTTGTACGGTCTATGGACAGCCTGATGTACTGCCCGTAACCGAAGCCACTCCTCGAAAAGATGCGGAAAGTCCTTACGGCAATACCAAGAAAATCGGTGAGGATATCCTTTTGGATTATGTCAAAAGTAAACCCGGGATTCGCGTGGTGGCACTTCGCTACTTCAATCCCGTAGGAGCGCATCCTAGTGCTAAAATCGGAGAATTGCCGATGGGTACTCCACAAAATTTGGTACCTTTCATTACGCAGACAGCAGCAGGAATTCGTCAGAAACTAACTGTATTTGGTAACGATTACGATACTCCCGATGGCAGTTGCGTTCGCGATTACATCCACGTGGTGGATTTGGCAGATGCACATGTGAAGGCACTTCGTTTTCTCTTTGAAAAGCCCCTTGATTTTTACGAGGTATTCAATGTAGGCACGGGTACGGGCAATACCGTGTTGGAAGTAATTCATGTCTTTGAACAGGTCAACGGCCTAAAATTGGCTTATGAGATAGGTCCAAGGCGAGCTGGAGATGTAGTCAAAACCTGGGCAGATACCCAAAAAATCAATGCAGTATTGGGCTGGTATCCAAAATACAGCCTGGAGGATTGCATGCGCGACAGTTGGCGCTGGCAGCAGACTTTGCCTAATTAATTCCAATTTGTATTAATAAAAAAAGAGCCCTTGGATTAAAATCTAAGGGCTCTAATGCTTTATTTGGTTCTTATTCTTCCTCTTTCTTTTCGTCTTCAGGTTTTACGGCAACCATCTTTTTTACTCGGTCGCCTTCTTTAAGTTCCTTGCTGACCACAAAATAAGGACCAGCAATTACTTCATCCCCTTCTTTCAATCCTTCCAAGATTTCGATGTTTTCGTAATCCGAGATTCCTGTTTTTACCACACGCATTTTGGCAATGCCATTTTCGCTCACAAAAACAATTTCTTTAGGCTTTACCGTGCTGGTAGCCAAACTATCTTTCTTTTCCTCTCGTGTAGTAACCGCTGCAAGAGGGATCGCAAGTGCATTGTTTTTGGAGTTGGTCAAAATCTCTACCGAAGCAGTCATCCCTGGACGGAATGGATACTTGTTGCCCGCCTTCACCAAATCCTGATAGGATTCATTGAGGATCCGGATTTTCACTTTGAATTCGGTCACCGCATCTGGAGATGCTTTGGTGTTGGCAGTATTTGCAATGCTAGTAACAATACCTTTGAATTTCTTTCCAGAAGCAGAGTAGGCATCCACATCAATAATGGTGGTGTCTCCCAAGGAAAGTCGTACAATGTCATTTTCGTTTACATCCACACGAACTTCCATTTTGGAAAGGTCTGCGATGGTCATCATCTCTGTACCGGCCATTTGCTGCGTTCCTACCACGCGCTCGCCTTGTTCAACCTTCAAGCTGGAGACAATACCAGAAACTGGGGAATTTACATTAGTCAATCGAAGGTTTTCGGAAGCCTCGTTGACAGAAGCCTGGGAACTTTTTACGATAAATTCGGAGGCAATTACGTTTTGCTTTGCCGCTTCAAGGTCTTTCTGTGCAGAAACATAGTTGGCTTGCGCTTGCTCAAAATCAGCATCAGAGATAGCTTTTTGCTGGTGTAGCGTACGCTGACGCTTATATTCTAATTCAGCGCGGGTATACTGTGCCTCAGCCCGTTGCAAACTAGCACGTGCTTGCGCCAAGTTTGCCATCTGCTGGTTCATGTTGGCCTTTGTCCGATCTAAGGCAGAAATAAAGTTATCCGGTCGAATTTTCACCAAGAGTTTGCCCATTTCTACGGAATCACCTTCTTGAACATTTAATTCAATGATTTCTCCGGCTACATCTGGAGAAAGTTTTACTTCCACTTCAGGTTGAATTTCTCCGGAACTGCTCACCTTTTCGACAATGGCTACTTTTTTGGCAGTAGCAAATTCAACTTCCGTTTCTTTAGCGCCGCCAATCCATCCGGCTTGTTTACCGATGATGGCAAAAATGATGATTACACCTACTGCGCCGAGTAGGTAGTAAAGCAATTTGTTAGACTTTTTAGTAGCCATGGTTTAGTTTAGATTAATGGGGTTACCAAGATAAAAATCAAGGACTTTAATACGGAAAATGTAAGTATACTTTGCATTCAAAAGGTCAGCTTGGGCATTAAATAAGTTGTTTTGTGCCACTTGAAAATCAACGGAATTGATGGCTCCTAAATTAAATCTTTGCTGGGCTATTCGAAAGGTTTCTTCCAAACTCTTCACACGTACCAAGGAGGCCTGGTAGGAAAGTTCAGAGGAGAAAGCTGAATTGTAAGCAGTCTCTATATCCTGTCTCAATCGGTTTTTCGCTTCTGAAACAGCTACTTCAGCCAACTGGCGCTGTACACGAGCACGCTGTAGGTTGGACTTATTGCTGAATCGGGTAAATAAGGGGATGCTGAAATTTAGTGTGCCCGACTGAGAAAAATTGTTCTCTACTTGAGTATTGAATGCGATGATTTCCTTAGATCCAGGAATAAACGCCTGGTCTACGTAATTGGAGAATGCAGAAACTCCTGCATCCAGGGTAGGCAAAAATCCTCCTTTTGCGATTTTCACCCCATATTCAGCACTCTTCACACTCGCTTCCGCTGCCTTAATTTGGGGCATTAGCGCTACCGAAACCTCAAAAATTTCAGCAGGGCTTCCGGAAGTTAAGGCTTCCTTAGAAACTTCGTATTCTGGTTCGATGACATCAAAATTTTCTGTAAATGGAATCTGAAGTGCCTGAGCTAAAGCAAGTTTGGCCAATCTAAGGCCATTTTTTGCATTGATGACATTCAATTGATTGGTGGCATTTTGGGATTGCAGATCCAATAAATCCGAATAGGGGAGTGAACCTGCATCGACCAACTGCTGGGTACGACCCAATTGCTCCGAGGTGGTTTTCAATTGATTTTCAGCAATTTTTACCTGCTCTCGATTAAATACTACATCAATAAACAGGTTAATTACATTCAAAGTGATGTCGTTGCGTGTGGCCTCCAAGTTGTATTGACCGGCTTCCAAATCGCTTTTGGCCTGTCCAATGCTATTGTTGATACGCATCCCTTGGAAAACTGGAGCTCCAGTATTTCCAAAAAGGTTGATGTTTCCTATTCTTCTTGTTTCAAACAAGTTGGTAACTGGGTTGATGGATCGACCCCAACGGTAGCCTGAACTTGCCCCTGCAGTCAAGCTGGGTAATCTTCTTCCTTGACTTTCCAAAAGATTGGCTTCAGTGATCATTTGATTGAGCTCCGATCGCTTGAGTGTAAGGTTGTTTTCTATGGCAATCGCTACGCAGGTGTTCAAATCCAAGGGCCCGTTTGGGGCCTCCGTTTGCGCACTCACCTGCTGGAGGATTAGTAGCCCAAAGAAAAACAATGCAAAAAGTTTTTTCATCTGTGGTTGGTGTTGGTTTTGTTTATTAGAGATCGATATCTGGAATGTAAATCAGTTCCTTGATCCAGGGCAAGGAAAGAAGGTATTGACGCGTAATTTCTTGAATTCCGGAATCCATTTCAATCACATGACAGGCCAAATCGTACTTCCCTTTTCTGGATACGGACATGGTTGCAATGTTTACTTTTTCTTGGGCAATCACACTTGATATAAAGGCAATTGCCCCAGAAGCATCGTCTGCTTTAATGATTAAGGTATGGTTCTGTGCAGAAAAGTTGGCTACAAATCCATCCACCTCGGAAATATTGATCACACCCCCACCTAAGCTTTCACCTATAATTTCTACTTGACGCTCTCCCTTTTTGAGTTGAAGTTTGATCGTATTGGGATGATGGACTGATGAATTTCCGATAGATTTGAAGCTATAGATCAACCCCTTTTCTTTGGCTAATGATAAGGCATTTTTAATTCGGATGTCATCCGTCTTGAAATCCAATAGTCCTCCAATAATGGCTCGATCGCTTCCATGTCCTTCGTATGTTTTGGCAAAGGAATTATAGAAGGTGATGTTTGCTTCCTCAGGAATGCCACCCAATACCCTTATGGCTGCTCGAGCAATCCGAACTACGCCAGCGGTATGTGAAGATGAAGGGCCAATCATGATGGGGCCAATCATATCAAAAACACTGCTTTTGTTTGCCATAGGTCTGGAAACTCAAAAATGATGCTAAGTCCAAAATAGAATCAAATCTACTGCTTCTGTTTTAATAAATCCCTATTTATCCCTCAATTTAAGGGGTTTGTACCCATTAATCTCAGGAGATTTAAGACACAGATCTTAAATATGAACGAATTCGAACAGTTCTATGAACGAAAGCGATACACTTAGTTGTCGATATTTTTTCTTCCCAAGCGCCTCCTTTGGAGGAGTTTAGCTTATTTCAATTAGTAACTAGATTTTCGGACAATTGATTTTTTTCACTGGAACTAGGACAAAGAAAGATTTTCCCACAATTGAGGCACTTAGTGTATACACCTTTGCTGCAATCGCTTATATTTAGCCATTAGATTTGTGTTGTTGACACCAAAAAATATCTAATTAACCCAATTCAACCTATTTTACCCTTTTCTTATGCTTTTACAACCTCTCGATTTACTCGTTTTTCTTGGCTACGCATTTCTAATTATTGGCATGGGATTTTTTGTGTCCCGTGAAAAAGAAGGCCACGTTAAAGATTCCAATGACTATTTTCTTGCAAGTAAGGCCCTCCCTTGGTGGGCAGTGGGCGCTTCCTTGATTGCTTCCAATATCTCTGCGGAGCAGTTTATAGGCATGTCTGGTTCTGGTTTTGCACTCGGGCTGGCTATAGCCACCTACGAATGGATGGCTGCAGCCACCCTATTGGTCGTGGCGATTTTCTTCTTGCCCGTTTATTTGAAAAAAGGCATTTACACCATGCCAGGATTTCTTTTCGATCGATACGACGCACGAGTTCGCACGACCATGGCGGTATTTTGGTTGCTCTTGTATGTGTTTGTCAACTTGACCTCGGTCTTGTATTTGGGTGCCTTGAGTTTAAATACCATTCTCGGAATTCCGATGACCTACAGCATCATTGGTTTGGCCCTTTTTGCAATGCTCTATTCCATTTATGGGGGGTTAAAGGCAGTAGCATGGACGGATGTGATCCAGGTAGTATTTTTGATTGGTGGTGGGCTTGCTACCACCTACATCGCCTTGGGTATGGTCGGAAATGGAAATGCTTGGGAAGGCTTGACCATCCTGAGAAATGAAGTTCCAGGACATTTTTCAATGATTCTTTCTAAGGGCGAAATGATGGTTTCCGATGGAAAAGGAGGAACTCGAGACGCGTATTTGGATTTACCTGGCTTATCTGTGTTGATTGGCGGGATGTGGATTACCAACCTCAGCTATTGGGGATTCAACCAATACATCACGCAACGGGCACTTGCTGCCAAGAATTTAGATGAGGCGCAAAAGGGGATGATTTTCGCTGGATTCTTGAAATTATTGATGCCGCTAATTGTGGTAATTCCTGGAATTGCAGCGCTTGTCATTGTGAATAATGGAACTGACCTTGGTTTTATTGATTCCATGAAAGATCCAGTAACTGGATTGATTAAATCTGACCGTGCGTATCCTTCCTTACTTCAAATTTTGCCAACCGGCTTGAAAGGACTTGCCTTTGCCGCTTTAACCGCTGCGATTGTTTCTTCCCTTGCCTCCATGGCCAACAGTACCTCCACCATTTTTACGATGGATATTTATTCCAAGTATTTTGGAAAGGATAGTTCGGAAGCAAGTAAAGTGCGTGTAGGACGTATCACTGCTGTGGTTTCTTTTGTGATTGCTGCCTTGGTGGCACCTGCCCTAGGTCAATTGGATCAGGCCTTCCAGTTTATTCAGGAATACACCGGCTTCATCAGTCCAGGAGTATTTGCAATCTTCTTCTTTGGGGTATTCTGGAAAAAAACCACCTCCAATGCCGCGCTGGTTGGTGCATCTCTCAGCATTCCACTTTCGGTGGTCCTAAAGGTAGTGTTCCCTGCCTTGCCATTTATCGATCGGATGGGTTGGGTGTTTGTCATTCTCGCCATATTGATGATTGTGATTTCGTTGATTGAAGGCAAAGGAAAAGACCATCCCAAGAGCATCGAAATCACTAAGGACCTGTTCCATACCAGTACAGGATTCAAGATTGGTGCAATTCTTATTGTAGGGATTATCGCTGCACTTTACACCATCTTCTGGTAATATGCGTCGGTTACTCTTAGGTATAGATCTAGGAAGTTCCTCGGTCAAATCCTGCATTTTGGATGCTGTTACGGGAAAGGCCTTGGCCTCCAAAGCCTTTCCAGAAGTAGAAATGCCCATTCAGTCCCCGCAGTCAGGATGGGCTGAGCAAGATCCGGAGCTGTGGTGGAAGCATGTCAAGGAAGGGATTGCCTACGTTTGCGGTCAAGCCCAGGTGAAAGCAGGCGAGTTGCTGTCAATCGGCATTGCCTACCAAATGCACGGCCTAGTCTGTGTGGACAAATCTCAGCAAGTACTTCGTTCTTCCATCATTTGGTGTGACAGTAGGGCTGTAGCTCAAGGGGAAAAAGCTTTTCAGAGTTTAGGAGCAGACTACTGCCTACCACACTTGCTCAATTCTCCGGGAAATTTCACTGCATCCAAATTGCGGTGGGTGATCGAAAATCAACCCGAACTAGCCGCAAAAATTTATAAAATCATGCTTCCTGGTGATTTTATTGCCATGAAACTGAGTGGGGAGATCCTCACCTCAGAAACAGGCCTTTCCGAAGGTATCTTCTGGGACTTCAAGAAAAATGGACTTAGTGAGCGGTTGCTTGCGGAAATGCAAATTCCAAAAGAATGGATTCCTGAGGCTGTCCCTTCCTTTTCCCTTCAAGGGAAAGTATCAGCGACTGGGGCGGCTGAAACAGGCTTGGAAGCGGGTATTCCGATTGCTTACCGCGCAGGAGATCAGCCCAACAATGCCTTTTCCTTGCAAGTACTTCATCCAGGTGAGTTGGCGACTACTGCCGGAACGTCGGGTACCGTGTACGGGTTAGCCAATACGCCAGTATACGATCCCAAATCCCGTGTAAACACCTTCGTGCATGTTAACCATTCCCAAAGTACCCCATCCTATGGAGTGCTCCTCTGTGTCAATGGAACAGGCATCCTGAATTCCTGGTTGAAGCGGTTATTGGGTGGAAGTTCCT
>JBANGF010000177.1:0-2574 GCA_037975655.1 Bacteroidota bacterium
CATTTTTCACCAATTGCATTCATGATGGTCACCAGTTCGTCTGCTGTGCCTTTCATGCCAAGTTTATTCGTAGCAGGATCAACTGTAAACATGCCCATGGGAGGGATGGGAACCACAAAATAGGAGATGCCAGCTGCTTTTACGTCTGCGATGAGTTGGTCTGCATTTTCCAAAGTGACCATGCCCATGTGCGCAGAAATGGCGGTTAAGCCGAGGGAGTCTAGGGTGGATTTGAATTGGGCAGGAGTCATGCCGTAAAATTTACCTTCAGCATAGTCCGCAGATTCTACATAGGCATAGCCCGCATCCGCAACTGCCTTCAGGGTTGCTTTGGGATTGATGGCCATGGAATCACGGACAGTATAGAGAGCAAGTCCGCCAACTTGGTCTGTGGTTTCAACCACGGTTTCTTCGGTAGTTTTGGCTGGACCGCAGGAAATGAATCCTAGCACTAGGACCAAGAAGATGGAGAGAGAAAAGGTTATTTTTTTCATAGGTTGGGCATTAAATAGAATCCAATATACTGATTTCGAAGTGAAATGAAAGTTCCTTTTAGAAGGATTGGAAGATCTACTCCAAGTTTGGTCTTATTCAAATCCGAAAAGTACAGGGAAAAGGAAAGTCACAATGGCCGTCCAGAGCAGGTAAATGGGTAGGTAGCGCACCAGCGTAAAGCCTACTTCTTCCAGTTTGCTTTTTCCTCGTACGGTCTGGATTAATTGTCGAGATACCATTATCAAGTGAACGAGCATGACTAGATTGACTCCAAGGACCGCTAGTCTATTGGGTGTAATTCCCCATTCGGATATTCGGAATGCGATGGCGGATAGTGCGATTCCATTGACCACGAGCGTGATGAGAGAAAGAAAAACTAGCACCCAGGTCATCAAGCCTACTTTCTTTTCTTCGACGGATTCGACCACAGAGAAAAAAATCAGCGCCATGACTCCTAGTAGGAGTAGGTTAAAGAGCAACAGAAAATCTCGATCGCTGTAGGGGTCTTTGCCCGCGTAGGCGATGGCCATCAAGTAGCTGAAAAGCATCACCAACACCAGGGGGCTGAAAATCTTGGCCACGATGGGTGGGACCTTATTGACCAATTCTGGATTGCTCTGGGTAATCAGGGTGGCTAAAAGGGGAGCAGCAGCTAAGCCGTAAACAGCGATGTACTGGAAGTAAATATCTGTAATATCTAGCCCAATTAGGCCAAAAAGACCGATGGTGATACCTGTAAGGAGCCCACCGGCTAGGATTAAAATTCCTCCTACGATGATGGTTTCCCCATTGTATTGGAGATAGGCTAGGCGCTTGCTCAAGTTTTTGGTATCTGATCCGGAGAACACTAGTCCGAGCATGCCCCAGAGAAATAAGGGAAGGTGGATGCAGGCTAAGACCACTGTGTCGCTTTCCGTTTGGGTAGGAAGTAGGTTGATGTAGAGACTCGCCAGTAGTAGACTCGCTAGGGGAAAAAGGAAATTAGAAATGGGTAACTTACTTTTTCGAATGAAGTAGGCACAGAGGAAGGGGAATACCACAAAGCCCAAATTGCGGGCGTAGAATTCATCTTCTTGAATCGTGAAAAAAGCGGGCAGTTTGGCAAGGGTTCCTGCGAGTGCGCCTGCGATCAGAATAAAAAGCCAATCCGCTTTGGTTCCCCATTGGACCCCATCCGACTCATAATTCAATCGTTCGTGCCAAGCATCTGCCACAGGATGTCCTTGGATGCTCGGATAGAGTTCGTTAAAGCTTTTGGTAAAAGCGCTTTTGTTTTTCCGGTAGCGCTTTTCCAGCTCTGCTGGCTGGTCAAGAAGGGAGTGAAGGGATTCATTCATGGTGTGAGAGATAAGTTAAAGAAAAATTTTGAATTAAGCTCGTTTGTTAGGAGACCTTATTTAGATGGATAAGTTGTTCGAGAAATTGTAAATGGGCTTGAAATGCTTTTCTGCCTTTTTCGGTGGCAACATAGGTGGTTAGGGGCTTTCGACCCGCAAAAGACTTTTCAACTAGGAGGAATTCAGCTTGCTCCAAGTGCTTGAGATGAGAGGCTAAGTTTCCGTCGGTCACTTGCAGTAATGCCTTAAAGGAATTGAAGTCGTAGCGTTCATTGACCATCAGGATGGACATGATGCGTAAGCGCAGCACGTTGTCAAAGGCTTTGTCGTACCCTTCTTGGATTTCAACGCTCATGACGGTAGTACATCAGCGTTCCATAAATTAGGTGGAATACCCCAAAGCCTAAGGCCCAACAGAATAATCCAAAATCAGGAAAGAAGGCACCAATTAGGCCTAAGGCAAGTTGGGTAAATCCCAAGTTTCTGATTTCTCCTAGGGTGAACTGAGCAGATTGCACCAAGCCTATGCCGTAGAATAGGAGCATGGCTGCAGGAATAAGCTCGAATGCACGCTCGTGCAGTAGAGCAAAACAAAAGAAACCTCCAAGGGCTACGGGGAGAAATAAGGATTGTAAGAAGCGCTTGCTTGCGGGGGACCAAAAAGGTTGGGCCTTCCCAGCACCCTTCTTTTTGCTAAGAAAATAAGCCGAGCCTACAGCAGCGATCAGAGTGCCTAAACCTA
>JBANGF010000133.1:0-3363 GCA_037975655.1 Bacteroidota bacterium
GGGTTTTAGCGGGGTTGGTAGAATGGGTACGATGTAAAGCCTGGTAAATGGTGTTGCTTACATCGGCGAAAATGGCTTGATCCGTCAGCTCCGCAGCATCGCTCATCAAATATGCAAACACCCGAGCCATTCCACAATTGGCGATGAAATCAGGAATGAGGGAAAGTTGCTCGTCTGCCCACACTCCTGTGGGGCCCACGAATATCTCTGGATCTGCAAAGGGTACGTTGGCCCCGCAAGAGATAACTTCCATGCCTGAGCGCACCATACGTTCAACTTGATCTCTAGTAATCAACCTAGAAGCTGCGGCTGGGATAAAGATTTCAGCTTCTAAGTCCCAGATTTTCGAATTTATTTCCTCAAAAGGGATCAATCCCTCTGCCTTCAGTTGATTGCCCTCCCGATTTAAGAATAGTTCCCGTATTTCGTTTAAGCTAAATCCTTCCTGGCGAATAAGCCCTCCAATTCGGTCAATAATTCCAACCACCTTCACTCCTTCTACAGCTAAAAAACACGCTGCTGCCGCTCCCACATTTCCCCAACCTTGGATGATGGCACGTTTTCCTTTTAGTTCACCCCCCCAAAGAGAGTAATAATGCCGAACGGACTCTGCCACTCCATACCCCGTGATCATATCGGCAACGGTATATTTTTTGGGTCCATTGGGAGTGAAGTTGGGATCTTCCAAAACCTTAGAAACGCCTTGTCGGAGCTGCCCAATTTTTCGGATTTTTTGAGGCTCGTTGGCTTTGAAATGTCCGTTGACAATCCCTTCCTGAGGATGCCATAGGCCAAAAGATTCGGTGATGGGAATGACTTCGTGGATTTCGTCAATATTGAGATCTCCTCCCGTCCCGTAATAATTTTTGAGTAAAGGCAAGACCGCTTTGTACCAGCGCTGCAGCACGCCTTCTTTTCTAGGATCAGAAGGGTCGAAGTTTATCCCAGATTTTGCTCCTCCTATGGCTGGGCCAGAGACGGTAAATTTAATTTCCATGGTCTTGGCCAAAGACTCTACCTCTCGCTTGTCTAGCCCTTTCCGCATTCGAGTGCCTCCTCCAGCTGCCCCTCCTCTCAAGGAATTGATGACTACCCAGCCCGCTGCTTCAGTTTCACTATCTTTCCATTCAAAAATGATTTCTGGGGCCTTTTCTTCAAATTTTTTGAGTAAGTCCTGCATGATTTTTTGGGTTTATATTTTGCCCAAAAGTAAAAAAAATTAAGACAGTCGGAGTACCCTCTGGAGATCTTATTCGTAGATGACTCCTCCACAAGAATCCTTAGAAGCCCCAGTCACGGAGGCCAGGGAGTTGACCTCTCCTCGAAGCCGCAGGACGCCAAGAAAAGCAAAAATGAGGGCTTCTTTAAATTCAATGACTTCTTTGCTGGCTTCTACCTGTACCCAATTCTGCTGCAGGTGGTCTCCCAATCGTTCTACAAAGTACCGGTTGTATGCTCCACCTCCAGAGATCAAAACCTTGGGAAATTTCGAGACGGCATACAGCTTTACCAAACTGGCAATTTGACATGCAAAATGTTCCACCAAAGTGGCCAAATTATCCCTAGGAGATAAATTAAATTGAGTCAAGACTGGAATGAAATCAGCTTCAATGTCTTCTCGACCTAAAGACTTGGCTCTCTTAAGGGTATAAAACGAAAGGGAGTTAAGACTAGCCAAAAGGTCTTGATGCACATTTCCTTCTCTAGCCCACTGTCCTTCTGAATCGTAGGGCTTTCCTAATTTTTGGGCCTCTCGATTGAGTAAGAGATTGAATGGGCTACTATCAAAAGCAATTCTCTTTCCCTGTACCATCATAGACAAATTGGAGATGCCGCCTAGGTTAATGCAAAAATCTACTTGGGGGAAAAGAAAATGGTCTCCAATAGGTACCAAGGGCGCTCCTTGACCTCCTAATTGAACATCCAGCATTCGAAAATCTGTAATTACCTTTTCCCCACAGGCCTGATGTAGGGCCCACCCATTACCGAGTTGAAGGCTTAGTTTTTTAGTAGGCTGATGGAATACCGTATGTCCATGAGAGGCCACGGCTTGAGGCTTTACTTGATTAGCCATACAAAACTCCTTCACTTGAAGACCCATCCATGCCCCAAAATCTACATCAAGTTGGTACAGATCTAGACCGCTCATTACATGGCTCGTAGCCAATCTATTTCCTAAGGTAGCGGGAAATGGGATAGTCTTCGCCTGGATAATTTCGAAACTCCAGCTTCCCAGATGGTATTCAAAATGGCAGTGGGCCAGGTCCAAGCCATCCCCTGAGGTGCCTGACATAAGTCCCAATAAAGTATACCGTTCGGGGTGCATGAGTTAAAGATTGTTAAAGTAAATGCCTTAGGAATTAATTACTCCTAACTACTTGTGTGCTGGTCCTAAGTTACTCAACTATACTCAATGTTGATCTAAATTTGGGCGAATTCTAAGCTTGGAAACATGCTTTCAAAAAGCGAAAGTGCCAGGAGGAGCGTTACCTGTTATTAGAAATATCTCCGTAACTATGTGCCTTGCTGCTATATTCTTTTGATTCATTCACAAAAGACCACATATTTGTAATCCCAAAGTTGGTTCCTCTAGGAACTCAAGTGAATTCTAAACCACGATGTTGCGTAAAATAGGGTTTAAAATGCTGGGTGTTTTTTGCACCCTTTTCTTATTTTCTGAGGCCCATGGCCAAAATAGCTCCTCTATTTACAGTGGTTTGGGGGTAGGTGAGTTTGGCTATGGTGGCCAAATTCAAAACCAAGGTATGGGAGGTCTAGGCATTAGCTTTGGCACCGGATGGAATGCAAATACCGTGAATCCTGCACTTACCACGCGAAATACAATTTTTAATTTTCAAGTTTCTCTCAATTACAAGAGAATTCAAATGCAGAATAGTTCAGCAAAATCTCTAGTGGATGGGGGTGGACTTTCTTATGTGGCGGTTTCCCTGCCTGTAAAATCAGGGAAATTTACCTCTGGCTTGGGTTTGGGCCAAATTTCAAGTATCAACTATCGCCTTAAGGTAAATAGCCCTGTAACCAATTCTGAACTTACAGCAAACAGTTATTTGGAAGGGGATGGGGGAATTTCAGAAGCCTATGTGAATTTTGGCTACCTATTGGCCAAGAATTTGAGCATTGGGGCCCACGCTTCTTATCTCTTTGGTTCTTCTATACGCTCCAATCAATTGCTCGTTTTTGACAAGCAAGGAGTAGAAGTAGGTAGGGCCTCCGAATACTACGAGCGGGTGACTGTTTCCGATGTTGCCTTCAAGCTTGGTGCCCATTACTTTTTCAAGACTTCAGAGAAAACCAATTTGCATTTGGGAGCCATCTATCAAAAATTTGGCAATGTAAATGGAA
>JBANGF010000246.1:0-13798 GCA_037975655.1 Bacteroidota bacterium
AACGTTGACCGGGCTGCCTGCACAATAGGCGGCATCAGCAGTGGCATTGACTTGACCTCTAGGGTTTTCTATTAGGGTGAAATTTCCAGAATATTTACAGCCATTTACATCGATCAATTGGATTGCATACTGACCTGCAGCTAATCCATTTTTAGTTACGGTCTGTCCAGAAGTCACACCCGTTTGCTGACCAATGGAAGCCATGTCATTTGGATCGAATACGGGGGCACTTGGATTGTCAAAGTGACCTGAGTAAAAGGTTACCTGATACGGAGGACTGCCTCCATTTGGTGTTAAGGAGAGAAAACCATTGGTATCTCCTTGGCAGACTGCAGGGGATTGGGTGACAGGAACACTAAACGGAGCAGGTTCGGTGATCGTAACTGTTGCTGACTTGTTGCAACCTGTAAATTGATTGATAGAGAACGTGAAATCACTGAAAGGAAGTCCATTTGCTGGATTTACCTTATCTGTGTATTGGATGGTATATACTCCGGCAGGAAGGTTGGCGTAGGTAGACTGCGCAGGACCCCAAGGTCTAAACTGTACCCCATTTCTTAATATCCGAATTAAATAAGTTGCACCCCAGCCCCCAGTTATACTGTTTACAGTAATTGATCCATTAGACCCTCCTGGGCAAGTCACATTTTGGGAGGTGAATGTTGCTGCAACTGGGCTAGGAGGCCCTGTTATAGTCACTGTTTTTGTACCAGTACAATCGTTATCATCCCTCCAATTGAAGGTATAAGTTCCAGCCGCTAAATTTTGGATTGCAATGTTAAAATCGTCGGTTATTCCTTGCTGGATTATTGTGCTTCCTTGAACTAGTTCCCAGGCATAGTCTGGAAACCCATTATCAAACTCAATAAGCGCTAAACCAGAATTTGGCTCAGCCGAACAAATTAACCCTTCAAAATGGATAGTTGCCGATAAACTTATAGGAGGAGATAGGGTGTAGATTCCGACGTTTTGAAGCGTAGGATTATTGGCGTCCCGTACGGTAACTCGGTAATCCGCCGGTACTGCTCCTGTAATTCTTCGTCCAGTAACCGGATTCCCATTGATGAGTAAGGCTTGCCAGGGATCATTTGCTGTAGCGCGTGTCTCCCAACTGTAGGTATAAGATCCACTACCTCCAATCGCACTTATTGCAATTTCCCCAGGACAGGATTTGATACTTACATCTAAGGAAATATTAAAAAGTGCAGCTTCATTTTCTCGGTTATCAGCAGAAATAAGTGACCCGAAAAAACTAAGCACTAAATAGCTTAATCCTATAAAAATATTAATATTTAAATTTTTTTTATTCATTAACAATGAAGTTAATCAAATCAATATTTTTTGAATTGCTATAGACCTGTTCAGGATTTTGAAAATTCCGTTAAACCTAAACAAAATGGCTGATAATGAGCAGAATAATAGAATTTGATTCCAAAGATTTAATTTATTAATAAAGAACCTAAACTATACAATGGTGACTTAAGTAGTTTTTGTTCTTGATGTTAAAGCGATAATTAATGCTCTCTTTTCTTTTTTAGACTCTTTTGTCGGCATTATATAGTTTTCTTCTTCCCGCCAATCCACCGATCTACAGCATAGTTTCCAGGACCCGATACCAGAAGGGATAAAAACAAGGTGAAGAAGAGCAAGGGTAGTTCTTTTTCCCCAAAAGGGTCAGCGCCATGGATGTAAAAGGCCGCAACCAGCATGGTAATCATCAATGGAAGGGTAGCCAATCGGGTCTTAAAGCCAATCATGACCAAGATGGAGCAGGCTACTTCTGCGAAGATGACCAGTGCCAAACTGATTTCAGGCCCTAGTCCAAAAGGATCCGCAAATTTTACAGGACCTTCGCCAAATAAGCGATCGATTTTGGGAATGCCATGGGTAAGCATCATACCACCGGCTAGCAGGCGAACTGCTAACAAGCCTAAGTCTTGAAGTTTCATGTTTGTTTTTCGAATTTTTCTTAAGGCCAATAGCAGGAAATCATCCGGTTTTTGCCATTGAGGTCTTGATGTACTTTCACTTGGGTGTAACCCAGTGACTGCAATAGTTGTACCAATTCTTCGGAAAGGTTCTCATAGATCTCCAAATACAGTTTTCCACCCTCCTTGAGTAACTTTTTTCCCCAGCTACCGATGGCTCGATAAAAGAGCATCGGATCTTCATCAGGTACAAAAAGAGCAAGATGGGGCTCGAAATTCAGGACATTGGCCTGCATTTCTACTTGATCACGAACCGGTACATAAGGAGGATTGGAGACCAATACATCAAAAAGGTCAAGATTTGGAATGGTCCCTAGTAGATTCCCTTCCAAAAACTGCACTTGGGCTCCAAGGTGAAGGGCATTTTGGCGAGCAACTTCCAATGCCTGCACGGATACATCGAGCGCAACTACTTCCGCCTCTTTGAGCTCCAATGCCAAGGTAATTGGAATGCATCCCGTGCCTGTTCCCAAATCCAAAATGCGTACTCCAGACCTGGGATTTTCTTGGATGATCCGGTGAACCAATTCTTCGGTTTCATTCCTCGGAATGAGTGTGTCCCGGTTCACTAAAAAATTCCTCCCATAAAAAGGGGCCTCCCCTAGGATGTATTGGATAGGTTCGCCAGTTAGCAATCGTTGGAAATCCGAAAGTAGACGCTCATTGACCGCTTCACTTGGAATGGCCTGTGGTAAGTCTGCTCTTCGTAATCCCAGGTGCTTTTCAAACAACCAAAAAACAAGGTTTTCTGCTTCCACTTGTGAATAAGTGGTGAGCTGAGCCGATAAGGAGGCCAGCCATTCAGCATAAGTGTGAGGAGGGTGCATCGAGTGGTCAAAAATAAGGACTCTGGAGGAAATACCCACCACGACTAGGTCTAATGAAAAAATAAGGTCCTTTCTAGACCAAACTTAAATCCAAAAACTGTAGTAAAAACCAAAGTATAGCAGTAACTTAATTATTTAAGTATTCAGTCTAGCATGTACCGGAGAGAACTTCGATTTTTTCTCCTGGTGTTGGGAATTTTTTCGATTGATTTTTTAAAAGATAGGGTGTCCCATTTTTTTGATTTTACTACCCTACCGCCAAAAATTACGCAATGGGAACTCGATTCTTGTACCAGGACCATTTCTGTTCAGGCAGTAGCAGGAGGCATTCCTCCCTACGACTTCTATGTCTTCCAGCAAGATATTCTTGACTCGAGCAATTGGCAGGTGTACCGTTTGATTAAGGAGCAGTTGCCTCAAATTTCAGGCTTACCTCCAGGGACCTATCGGGTAAAAGCAGTGAATGAGGGAGTAAGTTCTCCTTCATTCTCTACCAACATCCTTCAAGTAAACTTTCCCGCGGATCCTGAGATCGAGATCCATGGATCTCCTTCCCTTTGTTCGGGGGAGAGCCCTGGAATCGCACTTCAACTTGCCCATTTGGAGGGTCCTCTAACTATTAGTTGGACTACTCAAGTGCTTCAGGCTCCCGAAGAAGGAGAAGTGCTGGGGTATACCACTATCCCAATAGTTTCTCAATTCAAAATTTCAGACACTCTGGTCAACACGGGCAAGTCGCTAGCCAAGGTCTCCTACCAACTCCAAGCGCTGGTCAACGGTTGCTTTCGTCCTGCAGGTACGGTAGAAGTACAGGTAAATCCCCTAGCCAGAATTGAGGCTAGCCTTTCGGACAGTATCCTTTGTTCAGGTACCCCCTTTTCCATCTCCCTACTTCCCCAAAGCTGGGGGGCTGGTACCATGCAGGTGCGCTGGTCGGCGGCACTGCTTTCTGGCCAAGTCTTGGATTTAGTCGAAGGGGGGCAGTTGACACTCCCGGCACTGGCTCCCATTCCCCAGAGCTTGGCTAATCGAGGAACAGATCCTGCTCGGGTTCGCTACACCTTTTATCCCTCTTTCAATGGCTGTGATGGGGTTGCTGAAAGTCTAGAGGTGGTGGTGCTGCCCGAACCACAAGTCAGCCCACAAGATGATTTGATTTCTTGTGCTGGAGAATGGATTTCAGTACTTGAATTTACCTCCAGCTTTAGGGGCGACTCCGTTAAGTATTCCTGGGTGGTTTCCGATTCTTCTCTGGGTCTTAGCAGCGGGTCAGGAGATCGTATTCCAGACTTTCAGGCCATACACAGCGGTACGGGTTCGAAGCGGACGCTGATAACAGTTACCCCAATAGGGTATTCCCAAGGCATCGCCTGTACCGGTCCGCCACACACCTTTTCCCTGACCGTTAGTGCTCCTCTTGTCATTGAAGAAGAATTATCCAGCTATTCGGGATATGGTGTATCCTGTGCAGGTGCTGCGGATGGAAAAATCAAAACCTACCTCAGCGGCGGCATTTTACCCGGTGAGGAACTTCGCTACACCTATTCATGGACAGGACCAGAAGGGTTTGCTTCCACAGCAGCCGATTTGGAAGACTTGCAGGCTGGAGAATACCGCGTTCGAATTGCTACAGGAACTGGGAGCTGCGTTTTGGAAAAAAGCATCCTACTCACCCAGCCTGATCCGCTTTGGATCGAAATGATTTCCCCTGCTGATGGTTTGGTAGCCTTACCCTGTGCAGGAGGCAAATCTGGGCGAATACAAGTGGAAGTGGGCGGAGGGAGTGGAGAAAAAACGCTTCTCTGGTCAGCGAGGGATGGGGGACTGGTTCCGCCCGGGATGGAAAACGCTCCTTTTCTTGAAGGGCTTCAGCGAGGTACCTACTTACTCAGCGTGACTGACGCAAATGGCTGCAGCATCGAGCAATCTTTCACCATTACTGAACCCGAGCCCTTGCTTATTTCCCAAGCAAAGGTGGATAACCCTTGTTTTGGAGGATCCTTAGGGCGATTGTCGGTGTTTGCCACAGGTGGAGTGGGACCTTACCGCTACGCTTGGACAGGACCTAATGGATTTAATTCCAAGGAAACGAATCCTCAAAATTTAACCTCAGGTACTTATCATGTGACGGTCACAGACGCCAAGGGCTGTAGCCTCGTAGGTCCGCAACTTTCAATTTCAGAACCCCCCAAACTTACGCTCACCCAAACCAAGGTGGATAATGGGTGTTTTCAAGGAGCTTCTGGCAGTATCTTGGTCAGTCCTTCAGGAGGTGTTGGAATTTACCAATATGCTTGGACGGGGCCGAATGGATTTAGTTCCACCTCTCAAAATCTGGAAGACCTTATTGCAGGGACCTATCAAGTGACTTTGACGGATGCGAACGGTTGTAGTCTCGTAGGTCCACAAATGACGATTAACGAGCCTACCCCACTTGCGCTCACTCAAAGCAAGGAGGACAATCTCTGCTCCCAGGGAGTTAGAGGGAGTATCTCGATCACGGTATCTGGAGGGAAAGCGCCCTACACCTATGCTTGGACGGGACCAGATGGGTTTACTTCGGCTAATCAGAATCTATTTGGCATAGTAGTGGGCACCTACCAAGTAAGGGTGACCGATGCGAATGGCTGTATGCTTACGGGGGTACCCCAAACGATCACCGAACCCTCGGTATTGTCAATCACCAATCAAGTGAAGGTGGATAATGTCTGTTTCCAAGGGAATACTGGAAGCATTTCGATCTCGGTATCTGGAGGGATAGCGCCCTACACCTATGCTTGGACCGGACCGAATGGGTTTACTTCGGCTAATCAGAATCTATCTGGCATAGTAGCGGGCACCTACCAAGTAAGGGTGACCGATGCCAATGGATGTATGCTTACGGGGGTACCTCAAACGATCACCGACCCATCACCCTTGGCCCTCAATGCACAAGTCCAATCAGAAACCTGTCCGGATGCAGGTGATGGGCGCATTGAATTGACCCTTTCCGGAGGCTTACCCCCTTACCAAGTAAGTTGGGACCATGGAGTAACTGGAAGGATAGCTACTGCCCTTGGTTCAGGTACCTACCGAGTGACTGTCAGGGACCAAGGAGGCTGTACCCAAACCGCCGAGTACTCCTTATTGCCCATCCCAGAACTTCGTTTGGAGGGAACCCTGACCTATCAAGCCACCCAGGCGCCTTTCCAAATCTCAGCATTGCTCCAATCCGATGCGCAAGGGGGAACACCGCCTTACACCTATCGCTGGACTTCTGGGCAGACCAGTTCCTCAATTACGGCGACTGAAAGCGGAATCTACACCCTCCAGCTCAAGGATGCAAAGGGCTGTGTTCAAGAAAAGGAGTTTGTTGTTGCCTTACCACTTCCCTTGGTCCTAGCCGTTGCCGTCACGACGGTACCGCTTTGTAAGGAAGGGGGTCAGGAATCTAAGTTTCAACTCAGCATCAGCAATGGACTTCCTCCCTATCAGATTACCTGGACCATGGGCTCATTTAGCGCTACAGGGCTGCTCTTCACTACTCGAGAATCTGGTCTTGTGGAAGTGGAAGTCCGTGACGCGCTGGGACTCATTCAAAAACGAGCGATTACCATCGCCCCTCGACTCACGGGGACCTTGGGTTTTGAGTCCCTCTTTGAAAGTCAAGTACAATTCCAAGCAGATTTGGTGGGCTTCAAGGGAGTATTTCATCCCTTGGCTACCTGGCCCCATCAAGTGATCTCCTGGGATTTTGGAGATGGTAACAGCAGTTCGGAAGCCAGCCCAACGCATACCTACACTCGCAAAGGAAAATATACGGTGACCTTGACCGTGTTGGACAATGCGGGTTGCCTGATCACCCATTCCAAGACGCTGGACATCTTGAACTACTTTATTGAGATTCCCAATGTCTTTACCCCCAATGGGGATAACCTCAACGATACTTACTTTCCCAAGTTTCAGTTTATCACTAACCTCCAGCTGCAGGTGATGAACAAGTGGGGGGAACTGATCTACCGCTCCCGTGGATTGGAGGATTCCGGATGGGATGGATCCGTCGCGGGTCAAAAAGCCCCTGAAGGGGTCTATGTGTATAAGTTGAGCTTCCAAGTCCCAGATGGCCGTGTCTTTACCTCTTCTTCCACCTTTCTTTTGGCCCGATGAGAAAGGGAAGACAACTCTTGGCACTGCTCGGTATGCTCCTGCTCTTTAGCCAAGGGAAGGCACAGGATTTTCAGTTTTCCCAATTTTACGCAGCTCCCCTGTACCTCAACCCCGCACTGACGGGAATTAGTCAAGAGACCCGCATGGGATCGGTCTACCGCAATCAGTGGCCGGGCCTAGATTACCAGTTTACCGCATTTACCGCCTATGTGGATCACTACAGTTTCGATCGAAAAAGTGGTGTTGGCTTGAGCGTGAGTTCCTTTTCAGAGGAGTTTTTGAAACTCAACACCACGGAGATTTCTGGCTATTATGCATACAACCTGCAACTTTCTGAACGTGCGGACTTGCAAGTAGGTACCCAGATTTCCTTCAATCAAAAGCGGGGGACTCTGGAGAATCTTTTCTTTGGGGATCAAATCGATGTTTTCAACCAGACTACATTTCCAAGTTCGGCCGATGCAGTAGGAGGACTAGAGCCCTTCAGCTATTTTTCAATAGGCCTAGGAACTGTGCTGACCATGGATCAACTCTGGATTGGGGTTTCTGGCCATCACCTGAATCGGCCCAATATGGCTTTTTATGTGCGGGATGGTCAGACACAGCATTGGCCCAAGTACTCGCTTCAAGCAGGGTATACGATACCACTTGATGAGCCCGAATTTTGGGAGGAGGGCTCTGGGAAGTTTATCCACTTTCTGGCCAACTACAAGCGTCAGGGGCCATTCCAGTTTGTGGATGCGGGGGTGCAGGTGCTGCTCAACCAGCTGGTCTTAGGTGCTGGCCTCCGGAACATGCCCATTCAATCCGATCTACCTAAGCGAGAATCGTTAATTACACTTTTTGGGCTCAACCTTACCAATGGGCTTTCGATGGGTTACAGCTACGACTACCCCATTTCGGATGTGGGATCGCAGACGCTTGGAGCACACGAACTGAGTCTACGCTACCAATTTTTCTACGGTACCCCGAAGTCTAGAGGGCAACGTTCTCGCGTGCTGCCTTGCTTTTCATACCTCCGTTGAATTACTATTCAAAAACAGCGAATGGTAACTGCCCTCGCTGCTTTCCCTAGGATTGTTGTACCTTTACTCCAGAATTTTGATTTATGAAGTTACACAACAACACCATTCGCGGGGTTCATCAGGCCTTGGAGGCAATTTTTGAACAAGGGCAGTATGCGGACAAAGTCATCGAACGCACCCTAAAATCCAACCCCAAGTGGGGAGCCAAGGATCGTTCCTTTATTGCGGAGACCACCTACGAGATGGTGCGATGGTGGCGCTTGGTCAATTTTCTAAGCCCTTCAAAGGACCCTTGGGACCTTTTTGGCACTTACTGGTTGATGCAAGGCCATGAACTCCCTCCCTGGGATGAATTTGCGCGGCTTCAACCCGAAAAAATCAAATCAAAATACGACTCCATCACCGATCCGGGATTGTTGGAATCCATCCCCGAATGGCTCCAAACCCTTGGTTCCAAGGAGCTAGGTGAAAAGTGGGAAGCAGAAATCCACGCGCTCAACGAAGAGGCTGAGGTGGTCCTGCGTGTGAATACCCTAAAAACTACCCGCGAACGACTCAAAAATCTCCTAGATGCCGACGGCATTCGCAGTTACCTGGTCAAAGGCTATCCTGATGCCCTGGTGCTCGAAGAGCGGCAAAACGTGTTTCGCCACCCCTCCTTCAAGGAGGGTTTGTTTGAAGTGCAAGATGCCAGTTCCCAGCTGGTCGCTGCTGCGCTCCAAGTGGAGCCGGGCATGCGGGTTATCGATGCTTGTGCCGGCGCTGGAGGAAAGTCACTTCACCTGGCAGCCCTCATGGGCAACAAGGGGAAGGTCATCTCCATGGATGTGGAAGAATGGAAGTTGCAGCAGGCAAAATTACGAGCACGAAGAAATGGGGTGTCTATTTTTGAACCCAAGGTCATCGAAGGATCCAAGACTATCAAGCGTCTGAAGGAATCTGCCGATCGCCTTTTGTTGGATGTGCCTTGTTCTGGTTTAGGAGTCCTGCGAAGAAACCCCGATACGAAGTGGAAGCTGTCGTTGGAGTCTATCCAAAAAGTGCAGGAAACTCAGCAAGAAATCTTGCGGGGCTATCCTTCCATGTTAAAAAAAGGAGGGCAACTGGTCTATGCGACCTGCAGTATTCTCCCTTCGGAAAATGAGGAACAAGTCAAAAAGTTTTTGGCAAGTGAGGCGGGCAAAGACTTTGAATTAATAGAAGACCGTAAAGTTCTTGCCCAAGAAAGCGGCTTTGATGGGTTTTATATTGCGAGGCTGTTGAAGAAGTAAGGAATAATTGCACGAAGTACAATGTACCAAATACAAAGTATGGATCCGCATTAGGATTAGAATTCTGCAGTAAATTGGTCCGAAGTTCCAAGTAGAATGAGCCAATTTACTCAAACAGCACCTTTTAGTTTAAAAGCACTATTTCGTACTTTGTACTTCGTACATGGCCTGCCTGCCTACAGGCAGGTAATTGGTACAAACAATAATTTATTTTGGATTTTTCTGCGAAAGCAACGCAAATTCCATGTAACTTTGACGGGCAAATAGGGTTCCCTACCACCAATATTTGCCATGAATAAAAACTCTTCGAAGTTTCTGTACGAAGCACTCACCTACGACGACGTGCTGCTTGTACCTGGATATTCTGAAGTGCTCCCTCGCGAGACTTCCACAGCCACCTGGCTCACCAAAAAAATCCGACTGAACATCCCCTTAGTTTCTGCTGCCATGGATACGGTAACGGAAGCGGAATTGGCTATTGCCATTGCGCTGGAGGGAGGACTAGGATTTATCCACAAAAATATGTCCATCGATAAGCAGGCTGCTCAGGTACGCAAAGTAAAGCGTTCCCAGGCGGGCATGATTTTGGATCCCATCACTTTGAATATCAACTCTAAGGTACGGGATGCGGAAGCCATCATGCGGGAGTTTCATATCGGAGGCATTCCAGTAGTGGATGAGAATAAGGTGCTGAAGGGGATCATTACCAACCGTGATTTGCGATTTATCAAGGATTCCAATCGATTGATCCGAGAAATCATGACGCGGGAAAATTTGATTACTGCCAAGTCAGGAATCTCCCTCGAGCAAGCGGAAGAAATACTTCAAGAATACAAAATCGAGAAGCTTCCGATTGTTGACGAGGAAGGCAAATTGACAGGGCTCATTACCTACAAAGACATATTAAAGCGAAAAGACAAGCCTTTTGCTTGCAAGGACGAGTTTGGCCGTCTTCGTGTAGGTGCTGCTGTTGGCGTCACTGCCGATATCGTGGAGCGTGTGGAGGCTTTGAAGAATGCAGGCGTGGACGTAGTTTCCATTGACACTGCTCACGGGCACTCCAAAGGGGTGATGGATACCTGCCGCAAAATCAAGACTACCTTCCCAGATTTGGAAGTGATAGTAGGAAATATTGCTACTCCAGAAGCAGCATTGGCCCTAGCCGAAGCCGGCGCCGATGCAGTGAAAGTTGGGGTAGGACCAGGATCCATTTGCACCACCCGAATTATTGCAGGTGTGGGGGTACCTCAACTTTCTGCGGTATTTGAATGCGCAGAGGCCCTAAAAGGAACCGGTGTACCCGTAATTGCCGATGGAGGGATTCGTTATTCTGGAGATTTGGTGAAGGCCATCGCCGCAGGAGGGAGCTCCATCATGATTGGTTCCTTGCTTGCAGGTACGGAAGAAGCCCCAGGAGAGATGATCATTTTTGAAGGCAGAAAATTCAAGAGTTACCGAGGAATGGGTTCCTTAGAGGCCATGGAATCCGGTTCCAAAGACCGTTACTTCCAAGATGCCGAAGACAATATCAAAAAATTAGTTCCAGAAGGAATTGTAGGTCGGGTACCCTTTAAAGGGCTAGTCTCTGAAGTTTTGTACCAGTTGGTGGGAGGCTTGCAGGCAGGAATGGGCTACTGTGGCACCAAAACCATCGAAGACCTACAGGCTAATGGCAAGTTTGTCAAGATTACTACTGCCGGCGTGAAGGAGTCCCATCCTCACGATGTGAGTGTGACCCGCGAAGCGCCGAATTACAGTATTAAATCATAAACTCGGGAAACCGGTCCTTGGGCCGGTTTCTTTTTGTTTCCTAGGCATTCGAATGCTAAATTAATCGGGCGAATTTGCCCCAATCCCTTGTAATCCCAAAGCTTAATCCTCCCGTGTACAAGCAGCTCATTAAGCCCCTCCTTTTTTTACAGCAGCCCGAGTCGGCTCACCACTTCACCTTTGGTCTGATCAAATGGGCATTTAATTTCCCTATACTTAAGTCCATCCTAAAATACCTCTTCCAATTGGAGGATCCCCGATTGGAGCGGGAGGTGTTTGGCTTGAAATTTTCAAATCCCATTGGGCTAGCAGCAGGCTTTGACAAGGATGCGAAACTTATTGATGAGATGGCAATGCTGGGATTTGGCTTTATCGAGATCGGTACGCTTACTCCCAAGCCTCAAGAAGGCAATCCTCAGCCCCGACTTTTTCGCTTACCCGAAGACGAGGCTTTGATCAACCGCATGGGCTTCAACAATGGTGGGGTACTGGGTGCGATTGAGCGACTGAAAAAAAGAAAATCTTCTGTCATCGTTGGGGGAAACATTGGCAAAAACAAAGTGACCCCAAATGAGGAGGCGCTTGCTGACTATTTATTTTGCCTAGAAGCGCTGCATCCTTACGTAGATTATTTTGTAGTGAATGTAAGTTCGCCCAATACCCCCAACCTGCGCGATCTTCAGGAAAAAGAGCCTTTGAAAAAATTGCTGCTAGGAGTGAAGGCGGCCAATGCACAGCATCCGAACCCCAAACCTATTTTATTGAAAATTGCGCCTGACCTGACCAATGGGCAGTTGGATGACATTATCGAGATCGTCCGAGAAACACAAATTGAAGGGGTGATCGCCACGAATACCACTTTGGATCGATCCAATTTGCAGACCGATCCACAAAAACTGGACAGCATTGGAGCGGGTGGTTTGAGTGGGAAGGCTTTGGAAAAAAGAAGCACGGAAGTCATTCGTTACCTTCACGAGCAGTCTGGAGGTGCTTTTCCAATTGTCGGTGTGGGGGGTATTTTCTCTGCCAAAGACGCCATCGAGAAGTTGGAGGCGGGTGCAAGCCTAATTCAAGTGTACTCGGGCATGATTTATGAGGGTCCATCCTTAATCAAAAAAATCAAGAAGGGTCTCCTGCTCAAATTCACCAAGTAAGTTGGCATTCTTCTCACTTTTGGCTAACATTAACCTTCGTATTTTATCTGCAAATGGCATCTGAATCACCCAAGACCAATACGTTTCGAAAAAAAGCTGAAAACGCGCCCAAGGCAAGTCCGGAACCCAAAAAGCCTTCCTTTTCTTTTGGGAAAATTGAGACCAAGCAGGTCGGGATTACCTTCGGGATTATTTTGATTTCAATCAGCATTTTTTTGGTGGTTGCCTTTGCGTCCTACTTGATGAATGGACCTCAAGACCAGAGTTTGGTCATGAATAATACAGACCAAGCAGTCCGCGATGCGGCCAAGGAGTCTAAAAACTGGTTGGGCTACCTAGGAGCACAAGCGGCACATTGGATGATTTTCCGCTGGTTTGGGGTTGCTGCTTTTCTGTTTCCTCCATTTTTGTTTTTGTTAGGTTTCCGCTGGACCTTTAAGCTTTCCCTGTATTCATTGACGCGCTATGCGCTATTTGCGCTATTCTTTACCGCCTGGATTGGGTTGGTGACTGGGTATGCAGGCATGTTGGTTGATGGTTATTCGAATTGGAGTTTTCTTTCGGGTGGCTTGGGTTACGAGTTGGCTAGGCTGTCTTATGACTTTTTAGGGATGGGTACCTGGATCCTGATTGCGGGCACCTTTTTTATTTTCATCATCCTATTTTATGGTATACAGCAGCTCAATTGGTTTGCTCCCAAACCAAAAATTTCGGATGGATTGGACCTTGACGAGGAGTTTGGATCTGGTATTCCTTCTCCTTTTGAAACGAAGGATCCGGAGGAAGAAGAATTTGATGATGATGGATCTGAGTGGGAGGTGAAATCGGATGATCCCAACCTACCCACGGCCGGAGATAAAGTCGACTTCAGTTTGGCCGAAGAGCCTGTCGCTCCCATAGTTCCTCCCTTACCCATTTCAGATGATTTGGAAGAAGACCTTTTTGATGTGCCACAGGTGAATTTGTTGGAGGATGAAAATGAAACTGTTCTCCTCAAGGATGGAAATTTCACCGTTCAAAAAGGTCCTGAAGAAGAAAAGACTGCTGAGGAGGTAGAAAATTTGGATCCCTACGACCCTACTCTAGACCTACCCCGATACAAGTATCCGACGATAGATTTGCTCAACGAATACGATGTGAAGAAAGTCACCGTATCGCGTCAGGAACTTGAGGAAAATAAGGACAAGATTGTAACCACCTTGGAGAATTTCCAGATTGGGATCCAAGGTATTCAAGCGACCATTGGGCCTACAGTCACCTTGTATGAAATCGTGCCCAACCCAGGGGTGAAAATTTCTAAAATCAAAAATTTAGAAGATGACATTGCTTTGAGTTTGGCGGCCTTAGGCATTCGAATCATCGCGCCAATCCCTGGTAAGGGAACTATTGGGATTGAGGTGCCCAATAAGAATCGAGAACTAGTGCCCGCTCGCGCGGTTTTAGGAACAGAAAAATTCATGAAGTCCGATAAGGACTTGCCTATTGCCTTGGGAAAAACCATCTCCAACGAAGTGTTTGTGGCCGATTTGGCCAAGATGCCGCACTTGTTGATGGCTGGTGCGACGGGTCAAGGGAAATCGGTAGGGCTCAACATGATTTTGGCTTCTTTGATCTACA
>JBANGF010000249.1:0-9758 GCA_037975655.1 Bacteroidota bacterium
TACAAAGACCCTTCAAGAGAAGTAGAAATGGTAGCGTTGCCTGCCAGCAACTACCGTGTCACCGTGATGGTAGACTACAATTCACCAGTACTCGGTAGTCAGCACGCCTCGATCACCGACATCAGTCAATTCAGATCTGAAATCGCCTCTTGCCGAACCTTTTGTTTCTTACACGAATTGGAGATGTTGTACAAATCCAACCTCATCAAAGGTGGGGATTTGAACAACGCTATTGTGGTGGTAGACCGTATCGTCGAAAAAGAGGAGTTGGCACATCTTGCCAAAATGTTCAATAAAGAAACTGTAGAAGTAAAGAAGGAGGGAATCCTCAACAATGTGGATCTGCGCTACAAAAACGAGCCCGCTCGCCACAAATTATTGGATGTGGTGGGAGACTTGGCCCTGGTGGGAAGACCTTTGAAAGCACAAATTTTGGCTGCTCGACCTGGGCATGCTGCCAATGTGGCTTTTGCCAAGAAACTAAAGCGAGCCATGGAGAAAATGGGGTCCACCCACATTCCATACTACGATCCAAAGCTCCCTCCAGTGATGGACATCAATCAGATTAGCAATATTTTACCTCACCGCTACCCGTTTCAGTTGATTGATAAAATCATCTATTTGGACGAAACCGTAGTGGCTGGAGTGAAGAATGTAACCATGAATGAACCCTTCTTTATGGGGCACTTTCCAGGAAATCCCGTGATGCCAGGAGTGATGCAAGTAGAAGCCATGGCTCAGACGGGAGGCATTTTGGTACTCAGCTCTGTAGAAGATCCAGAAAATTACTGGACGTATTTCCTAGGAATTGAAAGTTGTAAGTTTAGAAAAATGGTCTTACCAGGCGACACCATTATTTTTAAGTGTGAACTACTTGCTCCTATTCGTAGAGGAATTGCAAAAATGAAGGGAGAAGCCTATGTTGGCAATACACTTGTTTGTGAGGCAATCATGACTGCAAGCATTACCCGAAAAGATATATGATAAGTCACCTATCTTCTATCCATCCTAATGCCTCCTTGGGTTCTGGTGTACATGTTGATCCATTCACCATGATTCACGAAGATGTGATCATTGGAGACAATACCTGGATCGGTTCCAACGTGACCATTTACCCAGGAGCCCGAATTGGCAAAAATTGCAAGATTTTTCCAGGGGCAGTTATTGCAGGAATTCCTCAGGATCTAAAATTCCAAGGAGAGGAATCCACAGTATTCATTGGAGACAATACCACCATTAGAGAGTGTGTAACCATATCACGCGGGACAGTAGACAAGCAGACGACTGTGGTAGGAAGCAATTGCTTGTTGATGGCATATGTACACGTGGCGCACGATTGTGTCATTGGTAGCCATGTTATCGTTGCCAACTCTGTTCAAATTGCAGGCCACGTGGTCATTGAAGATTGGGCAATCATCGGAGGATCTAGTGCCATCCACCAATTTGTGAAAGTGGGCATGCATGCCATGATTTCGGGTGGTTCTTTGGTAAGAAAAGACGTTCCTCCCTTCACCAAGGCGGCCCGTGAGCCACTTACCTATGCGGGTGTCAATTCCCTAGGATTGCGGAGAAGAGGGTTTTCTAGCGAAACCATCGCACACATTCAGGAGGTATACCGCTACCTATTCTTGAATAGCCTAAACAACAGCCGCGCCCTTGAAGAAATTGAAATCAACCTTCCTGCCACCAAAGAACGTGATGAAATCTTGAATTTTATTCGTTCCTCTGAGCGTGGGGTTATGAAAGGCTACATCAACTAACATGTTCAGTCTCCAAGTTCAGAACGCATCCAAGCGCTTTCATCGCGAATGGATTTTTAAAAATCTTGACTTGGAACTTTCGGCAGGTGATACGCTTGCCATTACTGGAGGCAATGGATCTGGAAAATCCACCTTGCTAAAGTGCCTTTCAGGAGCCATTCCCATAACCCAAGGGAGTATCGAATACCATGGTGCAACTGGCATACTTGCTGAAGAATCCTGGTTTCGATCTCTAGCCATCGCTACCCCCTACCTCGAATTGCCTGAAGAATTCACCTTGAATGAGGCGCTTACCTTCCATTTTCAATTCAAAAAGACGCTCAATCAACTTACCACTCAGGAGATTTTAGCGATTTTAGATTTAGAAAAACACCAGTCCAAATCCATTTCTCAGTTTTCGTCTGGCATGAAGCAACGTGTTAAACTTGCCCTAGCCATTTTTTCTGAGGTCCCCCTACTCTTTTTAGATGAACCTACGACCAACTTGGATAAGCAAGGGGTAAACTGGTATTTGGAATTGATTAAGCGATATGCAAAGGATAGAATTTTGGTGATTTGCTCCAACGAACCACGAGAATATGACTTTTGCGAAAAAAAAATAAGCCTGGAAGATTTCAAGTAATGAAATTGCACCGTATTCTTGTCCTATCTCAATTCGAAAAATAAAATTTATATGTATTCCCGATTTTTACCACTTCTTGCTTTTGCAGTAATTTTTACCCTAGTAGTATCCTGTAAGGAAAAGGAAAAACCAGACACCAAGAAAACCCCAGAACAAATTGCGACAGAGGCCCTTACCGGAACGGGTACTGCGCAGTGGACGGTAGCCGGCGGAGGATCCGTAACGCGAGATGGACAGACTGACACGAATACGTACGCAACTTTTGAACTATTTCTCAATGCAGGGGCTACCAAAACCTATTCCACAAGAAATGCGGCAGAGTTATTTGACGCCAATGGAAATTGGAGTTTTGCAGGAACAAACTTTGACAAGTTTGTTTTGACAGGAAGTAAGCCAGCAGCAACTCGCGAGATTTCCTTTACACAAACAGGCACTACCTTACGATTGGAATTCAGAATTCCTGCTCCGGGTGCAAGAGTGGATGGTACCGCCTCTCTTTCTGGGAATTACACCTTCAACCTGGTTAAAAAATAAGTTTAGAAGTCTAGTTAAGGGTCACCAAAGTGACTCCAGCACCCCCGCGATCGGCGTGTTCGTCTTCCAATTTCCCTACCTGCGCCATGGTCCGAAGCAGATTACGGGTTACCTCGCGTAAGATTCCGTCTCCCTTTCCATGGACAATGCGCAGATTTTTCACGCCCAACATGTAGCCTTGGTCAATAAAGGTTTGGATCAGCGGAAGCACCTCTTCTCCCCTTCGTCCACGCAAATCTAAATTGGGCGAAAAGTCCATCATTTTCGTCGTGGTCTGATAGCTCCCACGCTTCTCCATGGATTTCAATTCCTTCTTGGCGGTCGCCTTTGCAATTTTTTCCAATCGGGAAACTTTCACAGTAGATTTAAGGTCTCCAATTAGCAATTCCGCATCCTTACTTTTCAGGAGAAGTACTTCGCCTATGGCCCCATTGTCTTTGAGGCGAACCCAATCTCCAACCTGAATTAGGCCTTCGACTACTTGGATCTCAGGGTCTTGAACAGCTACTTTTTCAGGCTTGACCTCCTCCTTAAATACATCCAACTCCTTCCGAAGGGATTTGGTCACTTCTTTCTCTGCTTTCCCTTCCTTGATCTCACGAATCACGGATTCGATTTTTTTATTGGCTTGATCTAGCAGCGATTTGGCTTCCACCTTTGCTTCTTGGATGTATTGCTTCTTAGTTTGCTCCAAAGTTTCCTTCAATTGGCCATACTCCTTAAGTTTGGCCTCTAGAAGCTTGTCCTTTTCTTTAACTTCTTTAAGTAGAAGAGCATATTGATTTTTTTCATTCTCCAGTTGGGTCAAGAGTCGGTCATACCGTACCCGCTCCTCACCAATTTGATCCTTGGCATAGGCTACGATCTCCTTTGAAAGTCCAATTTTTGAGGCAATTTCAAGTGCAAAAGAAGATCCAGGCTTCCCAATTTCAAGTTGATACAGTGGTTCCAACTTTTCAACATCGTAACGCATGGCACCATTGACCAAACCCTGTTGCTTGTCCGCTAATTGCTTCAGGTTGCCATAATGAGTGGTGATTACTCCATAGGCCCCTAGTTTGGCCAAGGCCAATAGGATCGATTCTGCAATAGCACCCCCAAATTGTGGCTCGGTACCCGTCCCAAATTCATCAATGAAAAGGATGGTTTTTTTGTTAGCAAACTGAGTAAAGTACTTCATACTCATCAGGTGGGATGAGTAGGTACTGAGATCATTCTCCAAACTTTGCTCATCCCCGATATCTATGAAAAAGTGATCGAATAAAGAACTTTTGGAATCCGGATGTACGGGTAATAATAGTCCACACTGGAGCATGTATTGGAGCAGAGCGACGGTTTTCAGTGCTACAGATTTACCGCCCGCGTTGGGGCCAGAAATAAGAAGCAAGCGCTTTTGATGATCCAGTTTTAGGTTGAGTGGGACCACTTGTTTCCCTTGAGCTTTGAGCGAAATCTCTAGAATAGGATGTCGTGCATGTGACCATTGAAGAGTCCTCTCTTGGGTAAGAATAGGCTTATGGCTATCCGTTTTGAGTGCAAAACGCGCCTTTGCACGGATAAAATCGAGAACGCCCAAGAAATTGGTGGCTTTACGTAATGCAGGAATGTTGGGACGAAGCTGATCAGTCAAACGAGTGAGAATCCGTATGATTTCGCGCTTTTCCATATACTCCAGATCACGAATCTCATTATTGATATCGAGTGCTTCTTCAGGCTCCATAAATACGGTCTGCCCAGTAGCTGACTCGTCATGAATAAAGCCGCGCAGCTTGCGCTTATTTTCAGCTGCAATGGGAATTACCATTCTACCCCCCCGAATGGTCATGGCCGCATCCTCTGGCATAAGCCCTTTGGCGCGAGCCTCTTTGAATATCCGCTCCATCACCTTTCTCAAACGACCTTCTTCATAGAGTAGTTGAGATCGAATCAGTTGAAGCTCTTTCGAAGCATTACTTCTCAGTTTTCCCTTTTCATCCAATACTTGATCAATCACTTGAAGTAGTTTCAAATCTAGGTCCATCAGCAGGCCTAGTAAGGCTTTAAGGCTTGGATAAGGGTCACCAAACTTCTGAAAAAAGGTAATGCAGGACTTGAGTGTTTGCAGTGCTAATTTGACTTCCTGAAATTCATCTTGCTCCAGGAAGGCCCCTTCCAACTTTGCTTTTTCAAGGTAGGGATTCAAGTTGGTGAAATGCGAGGTAGGAAAGGATTCCCCTGCAATCAGGAGTTGACGAAATTCTTCAGTTTGATCTAGCAGGCGCTGTACCAAGTTCAAGTCGGTGGAAAATGTAATGGAATCCACATACCCTTGCCCTAAAGAGGAAGTACATTCTGCTTTGAGCAGTTCCTTGATCTTTACGAAGTTAATTTTTTGCTCAAGATTGGCTGGGTAAAGCATTCGGCTTACTTCGTTGGCTTGGGATTGCTTTCAAGTACGACTAAGGAATCGATGACACGAGCATACATGCGGTCCATCTTTTCAGCATCTTCTAGGTAATACTCCATACTTGTTATGAAAACTGAATCAGAGACCCCATGTTTTGAAAAAATATCTTTTTCTAGTAAAGAATATAAAACCTGCGAAGAGTCATACGTAATCGGCAAGGAGCTTACTTTCCCTTCTGCAAGTTGTATCTCTACGAGTATGGACACCATCAAATCTTCATCCAACACCCCTTGAGGGGAGGAATTGCTAGTACAAGAGATACCCAGTACCAGAAGAAGAATTGGGATAAAGCGATTATTCACGGCTTAAAATTAGGTTTTTTTAACGGATAAAATCCACTGAGGTATAGGCTCTCAAATTTTAATTTTCGCTCCAAGACTTTAACTTAGCTAATTCAAATCCTTCGCATGGATCAGCTATTTAGCAAACTAAGAAAATACGAGATTATGATCCGGAAAGTGGCCAACAACCACCTTCAGGGAGAGTATCAATCACTTTTCAAGGGATCTGGCTTAGAGTTTGACGATTTAAGGCCCTATCAGTACGGAGACGATGTACGTACCATCGAATGGAAGGTGTCTGCCAAAGGGCACGGTACCTTTGTAAAGACCTTTAAGGAAGAGAAAGACCAATCCGTGTATTTCTTACTGGACATTTCTGGCAGTCAAGATATAGGCCAACAAGGTCAGAAAAAAATAGACCAAGGCAAATTGATTGCCGGGGTACTCACGCTTGCAGCCGTTTACGATGGAAGCCAAGTGGGACTAATCTCTTATTCCGACCAAAAAGAAAAATTGATTCTTCCTACCAAAGGGAATAAGCAAGGTGTCAAAATAGTTCGTGGGATTTTTGAACACGAGAATAAAAGTTTGAAGACCAATTTGAATGGGCTCTTCACCTTTGCACTGAATCTAATCAAGAAACGAAGTATTCTAATCGTAATTTCTGACTTTATTGATCAGGATTACGAGCGCTCCTTTCGAGCCCTTGCTGAGCGACACGATGTGGTGGCGATTCAATTGACAGATCCTCGAGAAGCAGCCTTGCCTACCTTGGGGATTGTACCCATCTTTGATAAGGAACGCGGGAGGACTACTTGGATAAACACTGCTTTTGGGAGCTTTTCTAGAAAAATTGCAGAAACTTTTACTAGTGAGCGCGCCCATTTGAAGGAAATCTGTAAAAAAAATCAAATCAATTACCTAGCCATAGATTCTAGACAAGACATTGTGATTCCGTTGATTGATTTGTTTAAGTACCGAAATAAACGAATGAAACGTGGGTAGAATCCTTATTTTCCTTTTTCTGCTAGCAGTTTCTTTTCCTATTTCTGCACAACAAGTGCAAGTGACAGGCTATTTCATAAAAGATTCAGCTCAATTGGGTGAGCGAGTAGGCTATGTGCTCAAGGCAAGCTATCCCCAAGCCGCTCAACTTATTTTTCCAGACTCTACTTACGACTTCTCTCCTTTTGTCTTTTTGGAGAAAAAAACATTTGTATCATCTACTACAGAAGGCATTACACAAGATAGTGCCGTGTATTTTCTTTCCAATTTTTCACTAGAGCCCTCCTCCTATCTGGCTTTACCCGTATTTGAACTCAATCGATACGATAGCATCACGCATTATACGACGGATGCTGAACTCAAATTGAAGTTCAATTTGGATTCTATACCCGAGCAATTGCAATTCAAGGAGAATAATATCTACCAAACTTTGGACAAACCCTTCAACTGGTTTGTTTTTAGTGCCATTATTGGGGGAATTCTACTTTTTATCGGTATTTTATTCTTTGTTTTTGCCGAACGAATCAAACGCCTTTTCAGAAAGAATAGAGAAAGACTACGTTGGATTCAGTTTGAAAGAAAATGGAAAAAACTATCCGACTCCCTTTCCCAAAATCCCAATCAGGCCCTTGCTGATGAGGTAGTTGGACTTTGGAAAGGATACCTAGAGCATTTACGAGCCCAACCTATTCAAGAATGGACTTCTAGCGAAATCGCTACTGCTATGGACGATAAGGAAGTATTCAAGGCCTTGCGAAGCATCGATATGGTCATATATGCAGGAGTAGAGGGAGATACTCGCGCCGCCACTTCCTACCTTTTGGAAGTAGCCAAAGCCAACTACCGCACTACCTTAAACCAAATCACCCATGAAAGAGGCACTCGCTGAGTTTTTTTCTTGGTCTTGGTTTTTGCCTGAGACCTTCCAATCCTACGAATGGGAAAATCCATTGCTATTGAATTTGCTTTGGTTGATTCCTTTGTTGGTCTTGATTCGAAAGTTTATCAAATTTCTCAAGAAGCCTGTTCTTGAACTCTCCTTACCCAAACGTGTTGCCAAGGCCAATCCTTGGACTTACCTTCGGCTGATCCCTACAGGATTTTTCTTCCTCTTTCTGATTTTTATGGTGCTTGCCTTGGCTAGACCGCAACGAAGCAATGAACGGGTGGAACAATACACTGAGGGTATTGATATTTTGTTGGTAATGGATATTTCCGAATCCATGGACCTCCAAGACTTTAGTCCCAATCGCTTGGAAGCCGCAAAAAAAACAGCGGTAGATTTTATAAATGGGAGATTTGGCGATCGAATTGGGATGGTGGTATTTTCTGGAGAAGCTTATTCGCTTTCTCCCTTAACCAACGATTACAAATTACTTACAAGCCTGATTAAAGAGATTAATTTTTCCATGATCGAGGCCAAGGGTACGGCTATTGGATCTGCCATTGCAGCTGGCACCAACCGAATGAAAGACAGTGAGTCCCCTTCCAAGGTAATGATTCTCTTATCGGATGGAGAGAGTAATGCCGGCAATGTGGACCCTATTTTTGCAGCGCAGCTTGCTACGGCATTCGATATAAAAATCTACACCATTGCAGTGGGAAAAGACGGAATGGTTCCCTACGGTACTGATTTCTTTGGTAGACCCCAGATGGTAGAGAGTTACTTAGACGAAAGCACCCTGCGTGAGATTGCAACTATAGGAGGTGGGCAATTTTTCAGAGCCTCGGATGGAAAGGCATTGAACCGAATTTTCGAGCAGATTGACACCTTGGAGAAAACCGAAATCCTAGAAAATCGGTACAAGGAAACTGCTGATTTTTATAGGATATACCTATTCTGGGGAATGTTATTTTTTGTGGTTTGGATGGCCCTAAAGAGTAGTTTCTTCAACAACTTCCTACTGGACTAATTCGATACTTTGTTCTTTTTGCCATTGCGAAAGGCGAGGATCCATCACTGCAAACCAGAGTGGTGGAATGCAAGCCAAAATGATCATGGCTGAATAGCCAGCCGGCAATTGGGGACTTGCATCATTGTGATCCAATACCTGGTAGCGCTTGTGGGCCGATGCATGGTGATCGGAATGGCGCTGCAACTGAAAAAGGAGAAAATTACTCACCAACTGGGAGGCATTCCAGGAATGAAGCGGAGTCACCTTTTCATAGGCTCCTGATGGCAATTGCTTGCGTTCCATGCCATAGTGTTCTAAGTAGTTGACTAACTCCAACAGAGAAAATCCAAGGATACTTTGGATAAAAAAGAAAACAGGAACTTCCCAAACAAGTCTCTCTCCGAAGTAAGAGAACAAGCCAAAAAAGAAGACAATAAAAACCAGAGGGAGGATTTGAAACCAGATCATCTGGTTGGAAAGTGACCAAAAACCAAGCCCTTTCTTTTGGAGTCTTTCGATCTCTAGATGCCAAGCACTGAGGTAGCCTTGGGTGACAGACCGCCACCAAAAAGCATAGAATGTCTCCCCTTTTCGACTTGTAGCTGGATCTTCAGGAGTGGCTACACGTACATGATGCCCTCGGTTGTGTTCAATAAAAAAGTGCATGTAACAGACCGTCATCAACAGGATTTTGGAATAAGTCTGTTCTATTTTTTCGTAGCGGTGGCCCAATTCATGCGCCACAGTGATCCCAATGCCTCCAGTTACCAAAGCCATACCAGAGGTAAAGGAGAGCCAAGAAATCCAAGATAATTCTTGGGTACTCACCCAATAGAAGCCCCAGATCAAGACTACCAATTGAACATATACCCATATAAATGTAATCAACTTGTAAAATTGAGCCTTCGTGGTTTCACTCACTTCAGCTGCTGGAACATTGACTGTATCCTTTTGAATGACATGATCCATTAGGGGAACAAGCAGGAAAACGAAGACATGAATCATCCACTGAAAGGGACCTCCCCATTGCATTCCCATAAAGAGTAATGCAGGCAGAATCAGGGCGCTGAAGAAACCGATCTTTTTCATGGGGATCAAGGTAGTATTTTTAGGAGAAAACTAAAAAAATGCAGGACTACTACATTGTATAAGGTACTAAGTACCATGTACCAAGTACAGATCGGAAGAGCACACGTCTGAACTCCAGTCACTGTA
>JBANGF010000339.1:0-3312 GCA_037975655.1 Bacteroidota bacterium
TTCTACCATTCAGACGCTTCGCGATTTTGACGATACATTTACTGGGCCCTTGCATGGCTTTAGTGATGCAGAAGAATATTACCAAACGAACTCCTCCTTAAAGTTTTTATCGGGCATCTCCATTCCAACACTTGTTTTAAATGCCAAAAACGATCCATTCTTAAGTCCATCCTGTTACCCGATTGAATTGGCAAATAAGCTCGATCAAGTATTCTTTGAATTCCCAAGGCATGGAGGTCATGTGGGATTTATGAGCACTGACTCGAATAAAAGGCTATATTCCGAAACCAGGGCAGTTGAATTTATTTGCCAGGATTCCTAACTTCGAAAAAATTAGCTGACAACTGCAACCATGTGTGGAAGATACTCACTTGCCAAAAGTAAAATTGAACTCGAAGAACGCTTCCAAGCAGAAATGCTGGCAGATTTTTCACCTCGGTACAACATTGCCCCAACTCAGCTGGTGCCCGTCATCACATCCGATAGTCCCAAAGGTTTCTCCTTTTTTTATTGGGGTATCACCCCTGATTTTGGACAAAACAAACCTGTCTCAGCCAAGTTGATCAACGCACGAGCAGAATCCGTTCATGAAAAAGTATCCTTCAAACCTTCCTTTCAAAAAAGAAGGTGCCTTATCCCTGCTGATGGATTTTATGAATGGAAAAAAGTGGGGAAGAAAACCAAAATACCGCATCGCTTCACGCTCCGTGATGAAGAGCTTTTTGCGTTTGCGGGCATTTGGGAGGAGTACGAAACTGTTTCTGGGGAATCTCAACATACCTTCTTGATTCTAACAACAAGTCCCAATGATGTCGTTTCTGAAGTTCATGATCGCATGCCAGTGATTTTGAAACGAGAACAAGAAAAAAAATGGTTGGATAGCTACAGTTCTGAAGCTGAATTATTGGAACTCTTAAATCCCTATCCGAATGAATTGATGCTGGGATTTACGGTATCCCCACTAGTCAATTCTGTACAAAATGATTCCCAGTCGGTCCTTCGAAAAACTTCACCCATGGACCAATTTGGGAATTATACCTTGTTTGGTTGAAAAACGAAGACCCTTTCTTTAGTTGTTGAAATAAACTTCAGTCCCGATATTGCAAGGATTTTAGTTTGCTATCACCCCACCACCCTACCTACCCATGTATAACTCACGAATTCTCGCTGCAGGCCATTATGTTCCTGAACGAATCGTCACGAATGATGAACTTTCCCAGATGATGAATACCTCCAACGAGTGGATAGTGGAGCGTACAGGAATTCAGGAAAGACGTTGGTACACCCCAGGAATTGACACAGTGACCAATATGGCAGCTAAAGCAAGTAAAATGGCCATGGAGCGCGCTGGAGTGCAGCAAGATGATATTGACTTCATCATATTTGCGACGATCACCCCCGATTACTTTTTACCCGGAAATGGGGTACTTCTCCAGCGTGAATTGGGTTTTAAAACCATCGGTGCTTTAGATATTCGAAATGCTTGTTCTGGATTTATCTATGCACTATCAATAGCAGATCAGTTTATCAAAACAGGCATGTACCAAAAAATACTCGTCGTAGGTGCTGAAATTCAATCCTCCGCTTTGGACAAAAGCGACGAAGGCAGATCCAGTGCCGTGATCTTTGCAGATGGTGCCGGGGCCGTGGTCTTGGGCAGAGCAGAAGCTGGACAGGCCGGAATCATGAGCACCCACTTGCATTCCGAAGGATCGCATGCCGAAGAATTGTATTGCATCGCCCCGAGTTCAAGTGGGAAAGAACGAATTTCCAAAGAATTGATTGAGCGAGGTGACTTTTTCTTGAAAATGAATGGAAATGCGGTTTTCAAGCATGCCGTGGTTCGTTTTATGGAGGTAATCCAAGAAGCCCTAGCTTTCAATCAGCTGAGCAAAGACGATATCGATCTTCTCGTGCCACATCAAGCTAATTTGCGTATCTCTCAATACATTCAGCAAAAATTGGAATTGCCAGACCAAAAGGTTTTTAACAACATCATGCACCTGGGCAACACCACAGCAGGCACCATCCCGATCGCACTATCTCAAGCTTGGGAACAGGGTCGACTCAAGGAAAATGACCTAATTTGTTTGGCTGCCTTTGGTTCCGGATTTTCCTGGGCATCAGCAGTGCTGCGTTGGTAAACTCCATGCAAAAAGAACTTGACCTAAATCTTTGGTTGGATCAATCGCTAGTTCTGCGACAAAATCAACTGAAGGCTGATTTCTTGGATCTTTTTGAGCAACTTGGCAACTCGGTTACCAATGTTGAGTTGACTAATTTTTTCTCCAATTCGAAGGGTAAAAAAATCTCCAAAGGAAACCAATTGCAGGGATTCCCCTACCTCGTTCTTGATCTTATTCGTGATTTTGATTTAGAAACAGGCTGTAACATTCGTTTAGTAAGCTGGTTTGGTCACGGTCTGTTTTGCTGTGTGTTTTTCGGGAAAAATTTAAACTTCTCTACAGAACCATTTTGGAATGCCGGATACCACTTGGGAAATGCGCATACCCCTTGGGATCTGCCTACCCAACTCGAATGGCTTTGTAAATCCAAGCCAAACTCTATTTCGAAGCAAGGTCCAATACTATGGATCAAGGAAATTAGCTTGCCTGCAAACAAAGAACAAGGCCTCCAACTTTTGAAAGAAGAAGTGAATAAAATTCTTCAGGTTAAACCCAATTTGGGAATTAAAATCTAAGGATTTGATGTACTTTTAAACAGGAAATGATTTTTTACGTAGGTATAAAAAAATCATCCAAATCTGAGTACTGAAAACTGTTGCCAAACTACCTAAAAGAACCCTTTTTGCTATGAAGCATCTGCTAATAGTACTCTTCTCCCTTCTGTATTTTTCGCTTGCTGCTCAAACTTCAAAAGTTGCCGTACGCTATTCGAGTGACTCATCGATTGTAGGCACCGGGCTGGTCGAAAAAAATCTCCCAAATGGACTTTGGAAGTTCTATACTGCCAAAACCAACACCCTAGTAACTGAAGGAACCTTCAAAAATGGACTTCGAGATGGACAATGGGCCAGTTACCATGCAAATGGCAAGCAAAAGGAACTCGCTGATTACCGTGAAGGAAAGCTCTTTGGGCCGGCACGATTTTTTGATGCAAATGGATTTCTAGTTAAAGAAATGATTTTTCAAGACAGTATTTTGGTCGGTAAGTACAGCGAATATTTCGGAAGTGAAGCAGTGGATTACTACAGTGATCCAAGTCAACTTAAGGTGGAGGGAAACTACCTAGCAGGAAAAAAAGAAGGGCAATGGCTGTCCTATTTTCCGGGCGGTGAGCTTGCAATTCGGG
>JBANGF010000346.1:0-18579 GCA_037975655.1 Bacteroidota bacterium
TTTCCTATCCTGACTTGCCCCAAGCGATTGCATTACTCAATGGAACCAAAGATTTGGAATGGCGGGTTCATTTTCATGTTCCCATCTTTCTAGAAAATTATGGGACCTTCCAGTCCACTCAAGAAGACATTGTGGAGGTATTGAAATTGGTCAAAGCGGATCCAAGCATCAGCAGTCACTTGGAAGTGGAAACCTACACCTGGGAAGTGCTTCCAGAAGACACCCACCTCACCTTGGGCGAGGCCATCTCAAGAGAGTTGGCCTGGGTGAGGGAGCAACTCCAGTAAATGAACGAGGCCCCCTACCTTTTTAGCCGATGAAAAAAACTGTTGTCCTCGATATCGTTGCCCTTTCTCCCAGAGTGATTGGTGAGCATACCCCATTTTTAAAACAATGGATTGTATCGAAGCACCAAGCGGTGGTGGAACCGGTGCTTCCAGCAGTAACTTGCTCTGCCCAGTCGGTGTATTTGACTGGGAAGTGGCCGGCTGAAAATGGAATTGTTGGCAATGGCTGGTACTTTGAGGAGGAGTGTGAAATCAAGTTTTGGCGGCAGTCCAATAAGCTCGTACAAGGCGAAAAAGTCTGGGACTTGCTGCGCAAAGAAGATCCAAATTTTACGGTAGCCAACCTGTTCTGGTGGTACAACATGTACACCACGGCGGATTTTACGGTGACTCCAAGGCCACTATACCCGGCTGACGGGCGTAAGTTGCCCGACTGCCATTCCCAGCCCATGGAACTGCGGGACCGCCTGCAAGCGGAGTTGGGAACCTTCCCTCTTTTTAGTTTTTGGGGACCCGCGACGACGATTGCCTCGAGCCGCTGGATAGCGGAGGCCGCCAAAAAGGTAGACCAATGGCATAACCCCACACTCAACTTGATCTACTTGCCCCACCTAGATTATGCCTTGCAGAAATACGGCATTGACTTTGCGAAGATTGGGAAAGACTTACGGGAAATTGATGACCTCGCAAAGGACCTGATTACCTACTTTGAAAGTCAAGGAACGCAGGTACTGCTCCTGTCCGAATACGGGATTACTTCCGTATCTAAGCCGATTCACCTCAACCGGGTTTTCCGGGAGAAGGGATGGATTCAAGTGAAAAATGAATTGGGTCTAGAAACCCTCGATGCAGGTACCTCGACCGTTTTTGCGGTAGCAGACCACCAGGTAGCCCATGTGCATGTACAAGATCAGTCGCTACTTTCCGAGGTGAAGGCTCTCCTCGAATCGCTTCCAGGTGTGGAAAAGGTGCTGGATGCCCAAGGGAAAAAAGACGCACATTTAGATCATGTCCGTTCAGGGGATTTGGTGGCCGTAGCAGATGCCGATTCCTGGTTTACCTACTACTTCTGGCTGGATGACGCCAAAGCTCCAGATTACGCCCGCTGTGTGGATATCCACCGGAAGCCAGGCTATGATCCTGTGGAACTGATTATGGATCCCTCCATTCTCATCCCCATGCTAAAGGTGGGCACTAAGCTCTTGAAGAAAAAGCTCGGATTTCGCTACTTGATGGATGTGATTCCCTTGGATGCTAGTTTGGTCAAGGGAGCCCATGGTCGTATCCCAGAATCAGATTTAGACAAGCCTTTGTTGGTCTGTGAAGCCTCACTTACGCCTGCCGAGCGTATCGCACCCACTACGGTATTTGACTTGATTGTGAAGGCGGTACAGGGGAAAAAGGACTAAAGAAGAAAGGGCTTACCCATTTTTTTCCATCAATATTACCCCCATCTCCCGTTGCCCATAAACCAGGACTGTTTTGGGGGCTTCGAGAAATCGGAATCCTAGTCGTTCCAGTTGCTGCAGCCCTTTAGGCAGCAAGACATAGCGCTCGGATCCGTCCGGTAAGGCGTATCTTCCCTCGCCTAGGTGCTCACTTTCTTCTAGGATTTTGCCAAAACCGGTACACATCCTCATCCAAAAAATTCCCCCTGGCTTCAGTACCCGATGGATTTCAGTAATCATCTTCCAAAAATGGGCATGTCCCTCTGCAAAGTGGAGGACTGCCGAACTGATGACTGCATCAAAGGCAGCTGCATGGAAAGGAATCGCTGCCCCTTCGCCTACTTGAAAGCGGTGGATATCTGTTTCGGGATTTATGGTTTTGGCCAAGATGCGGCAATACTGGATAGCGACCTCATTTGGGTCGATGCCAAAAATCGGGTAGTTTTTTTGAAGAAAATACACGGCATTTCTACCCTCACCACAGCCCACATCCAAAATTTTCATTTCCTTGGTAAATCGCCCTTTGAGGAGCTGATCCAAAAGGTAGTTATCCACATTTCCTAAGAGACGATTGAGTTCCTCAATTTCCATGTTCCATGCGGTCTAGTGCTGCTGCAGCCTTGATTCTCCCCACTTCGATTAATTCTGCAGCACGGTGAAATTCCAGTGTTCCGCATTGTTTTCTGGCAATTTTGATTTGGGCATCCACTGGATAGTTTTCCAAAAGCAATTGGCAATAGCGGTCTTGCAGCAGGTCGAAGGAGCGGGTGACTAGTTCCAGTGCCGAATAGCTGCGTTGGTTTTCATTCTTTTTTTCTCCTGGAAAATAGGCCTTCATTTTGCCTTGATACTCCTTTACCCAGCTAGGCAGGGTAATTCCTTGGGGCTTATTTGCGGGTTTGGCTGGTGATTCTAGGTAATGTTCTTCTAGCCCATTTGTATCTACCACCACTATTTTATGGGCATGTGGACTTGAAATAAGGGAAATCGGAACGGGGTTCAATACTCCTCCATCGATAAAATGTTGTTTTTCTGATTTGGCAGGGATAAAAACGGAGGGGATGCTCCCTGAAGCGCGGATGGCTTTGTATAGACTCCCTTGGGTAAAAACATGCTCCTTTCCTGAGTTGACCTCTACGGCATTGCATGAAAATCGGATGGGCAATTCTTCAATGTTTTGGTCTGGAACGACTCGTTTTAGGGCTTGGTATACCTTTTCTCCCTTGATAAATCCACGGCTTGAAAAAGTAAAATCCATCAAGGAAAAGACATCCAAGCGGTCCAGATTGCAGATCCAATCCTTGAACTCGGGAAGCTTGCCTGCAGCATACATGCCTCCAACTAGGGCTCCTGCTGAGCAGCCTGCAATCTCAGCAATGGCATAGCCTCTACGCTCCAACTCTTCGATCACGCCCACATGCGCCAATCCTCTTGCGCCACCGCTGCTCAAAACCAATGTAACTGTTTTGTTTTTTGCCATATATTTAGGGTACAATTTGCTTTCATCCCCTGAACACATCACCCAACGAAACTAAGCATTATGTCTGAATTTAAACCGTTCCACCTCGCTTTTCCGATTCGTGACATCGAAGAAACCCGCCAATTTTATGGAGGTCTGCTGGGCTGTGACATTGGTCGCAGCACCGACAAGTGGATTGATTTCAACTTCTTTGGTCACCAGTTATCTGCACACATCAAGCCGGATGAACTTGCCAACGCCAAAACAAACGAGGTGGATGGGAAAAATGTTCCTGTTCGCCATTTTGGGGCTATTCTCGGTTGGGAGGAATGGCATGATCTCGCGGACAAGCTCAAAGCCCACGGGATTGAATTTGTTATTGAGCCCTATATTCGATTCAAGGGGGAAGTAGGCGAGCAGGCCACCATGTTTTTCTTAGACCCTTGCGGCAATGCCCTGGAGTTTAAGTCCTTCCAAGATCCAACACAGATTTTTGCGAAGTAAATTTTGTGAACCCACTAGCGCTTTCGGCCCGTCTTGGAAAAAAACTCTTGCTAGAAGGGAAGGAATACCTTTGTTTTAATGGAACTTCCTACTTAGGCTTGGATAGCCTTGAGGTCTATGCGCGGATTGTGGAAAGCAATATACAAAACTGGGGAACCCACCATGGACTCAGCAGAACCAACAATGTTCGCCTTGCCGTCTACGATGCATTTGAGGAGTTCTTTTCCACCCAGGCAGGAGCAGAAGCGGGGGCACTATTTAGTTCGGGTTACTTAGCGGGTATCGCTGCGAGCCAATACCTTTTCCCCAAAGTAGACCAATGCTGGGCAGCGCCGGATACCCATCCAGCAATCTTGCCTTCCAGCGTAAAAGCAGACTCTTCTCGGAGTTTTTCCGAATGGATGCATGCCTGTTTGGAGCGGGCTTCCCAACTGCCTTCCCAGAAGATTCTGATTCTAGGCAACGCAGTAGATCCGCTCAAAGCAGAAATTCATGGCTACGAATGGGTTGTCTCAATTGCTGCAAAGCATGAGGTAACCCTTTTGATTGACGATAGCCATGCTTTTGGTGTATTGGGTAATGGGCTTTTTGGAACCTATTCACAATGGAAGCAGGAAGGGGTTCAACTCCTGGTTTCTGGCTCCTTAGGGAAAGGATTAGCCACGCCCGGAGGAATCGTATTGGGCACAGAGGATTTGATTCAAGGGATCAAATCCCAATCCATTTTTGCTGGGGCCTCCCCACCCTCACCTGCCTTGATTCAAACTTTGATGGATGCGCAGGAACTCCTGCAGGTGCAGCAAGGAAAATTGAAGGAACTTACTTCTTTTTTTTACCAACAAACTAGGCTAATCCCACAAATCCAGGGAACCTCAAACTTTCCAGTATTCGTATACTCACCCGATCTTTGGGCCGATAAATTGCAGGAACAGGGGTACATTACCTCTTCTTTTCCTTACCCTACTCCAAGCGGCCCCAAAGTCAATCGTTTGGTGCTTTCTGCAAGTCATTCTCGAGAAGAGTTAAGTAAATTATCCCAAACGGTAGCCCATCTAGCCACAGCTCTATGAAAAATCATTTGTTTTCGCTGTTCCTCTTTTCTTTTCTAGTGGCGTGCAATGCGAAGCCTCCGGTACCCTTTGAGGAGGGATTGGAAGACTATCCAACTTTGCAAAAGGTGCTCGCCGATACCGCCAAGTATCAGGTCCAAATTCTCTACACACAGATCGACCGCAACGAGCATGGCAATCCCCTGTTTACAACCTACCCCTACAACGTGGATGATTCGAGGTATTTCTATCCAGCCTCTACAGTAAAATTACCCATTGTCCTTTTGGCTTTAGAATGGCTGGAGGAACAGCAACTAGAAGGGTTGACTTTGGAAACTACCATGCTGACCGACTCGGTGCGCCCGTCGCAACTCCCTGCATGGAATGATTCGACTGCTCAAAATGGCCTGCCAAGCATTGGGCACTACATCAAAAAAATCCTGCTTGTCTCCGATAACGATGCGTCCAACCGATTGTATGAATTGTTGGGGATGGATTACATCAATACGAAGTTGAGGGAAAAAGGGCTAGCGAATACGGTGATTACGCAGCGTTTGAGTTTTCCCCTACCTCCTGAGGAAAATCGTCAGTTTAATCCCATTCGATTTGTGGATAAGGCTGGGAAGACCCTTTTGGAAATTCCTGCTCGGCAATCCGACAGTGCCTATGTGGTACCGGGCTATCCCAAATTGGGCAAGGCCTATTACAGAAACGATACCTTGATTCAGGGGGGGATGGATTTTTCCTACAAGAACAAGTTTTCTCTCACAGACCTACATGGTGTCGTTCAGCGGACCATTTTTCCCGAGGCTTTCGTTGGAATCGAACGGTTTAATCTCAATGAGGAGCATCGCAATTTTGTGCTTAAGTACATGAGTATGCTGCCTCGCGAAAGTAGGTTTCCTACCTATGACACCACAGAATTTTACGATGGTTACTCCAAATTTTTCAAGTTTGGTGCTGACAAAGCACCTATTCCAGCCCACTTCCGCTTGTTCAACAAGACCGGCTGGTCGTATGGGCATCTGATTGATGGAGGGTATTTCGTGGACTTTGAGACCGGGGTGGAGTTTTTTGTTTCCGCAATTATCTATGTCAATGAAGATGAGGTCTTAAACGACGATAAGTACGAGACAGATGAAGTGGGATTACCCTTTTTCGCAGAATTGGGAGAATATTTGTATCAACGGGAATTGAAAAGAAAGAAGCAGCTTTTGCCAGATTTGAGTAGATTTAAGTTGAGCTACTAAGCGATTTTACCTTTCTTCTGAATTAATAAAGCCCTATATAACCATTCGATTATCGATGCCGCGCCCCCAACAACTAATAAAAAATGCAAAAAATTCTATTTAGCTACTCGAGATCTGTCAAAGTAGTTTGTAGGAGCGATGGTGGAGGATTAAGATTTGCCTCTGTTGGCACTTAACATGTTCCTTTAATGTAATGAAAGAGAATTTAATGAAAGCCTTTAGGTTGTCCTACATGTTTGGAGGACCTTTTGTTGCCATGTTTCTTCAAAGGATAATTGGGAATAAAGCAAGTTTTATCATCCTAATCTCTTTGCTCGCCTTATTAATTGCAAACGCAATTTACCAAGGAGTCAAATCCTCTAACTCAACTACTGTAAAAGCCTGGTTGTATAGATTCTGCGTTTGGGTGATAGGAATTCTTTTGGCACAATTAATTCAACTTAGTTTTGGAGGCATAGTTGTTTATATTTTAGTGTTTCTCTCCTTCATCTTCACCTACATGGAAGACTATGAAATCATCTCCTTTGTGGAAGATTTTGTAAGCGACAAGAGAATCGTGAGTTTTATATTATTCACCTCAGCAATTTTTATTCTGTTAGTTTTTTTCGCGCTGTTTTCTTGGGGATTTGATGGGTTGTTTCTTGAATTTCAACAATTGATTAAGCCATGAAGTTATTTTTCCTTTTTATTGGCATGACCTTAAGTTTCAATTTTGCGCAAGCTCAATGCTATGTGTATAGCTACAGCACTAATAAAAGGGAACTTAAAGTAGAAGAACAGTATGCAGTCTCCTATTCTACCTACAAAAGGCTGTATAAATTCGAAGGAGATTATCTTTTGGATTATACTTCTTACAAAAGGCTTTTGAAATTTGAGAACCAATACGTGATTAGGTATTCAGACTACAAGCGAATTGCAAGGGTGGATGGATCCTATCTATTGGACTACAGTACCAATAGAAGAATTGCTAAACTTGACTGTCCAAACAGGAGAAGCGCATTGGCTGCTGCCGCGTATTTTTTGTATTAAAAATTGGGGGTTCTGTGGGGATGATTTTTTGAGGGGCTCAAAAACCATCTAAAAAAACTGGGCTTGCCCTCGTGAAATAGAGCATTACGATAAATCTGAAAAGAAAAAATGGCAGCAATTCAATGCTGCCATTTTCAATCAGTCTTTTCCAAGGCTGGGATTTTGCCCAAGGCATGTGGATAACTATGCCCCAATTGAATTTTCAAGTTGCGCAAGATGGATGTGGATAACTCCCAGGGCTGGTGAATATCAAACCCGTTAATGGCCTGAAGTTCAGGGATCCAGAGCCGAACAAAGTCTCCTTTTTTGTCATAGGTACTGCCCTGACGAAGGATATTGAAGTAGCGATTTTCCCGAGGGTCATTGCCTACCCCGCCTACATACATCCAGTTGCCCCAGTTGGAACAAACATCGTAATCCACTAGCAGGCTTTCAAAGTAGCGCGCTCCCCAGGTCCAGTCGATACCGAGGTCATTGACAAGAAAGCTGGCAACCAACTGTCTCCCTCTGTTGGACATAAATCCGGTGGCATTCAGTTCGCGCATGTTGGCATCCACAAAAGGCACTCCGGTCTGCCCAGATTTCCAGGCTTCGAAAAGGTCTTGATCTCGCCTCCAGGCATCCACCTGGTTTCGTATTCCTCCCACATGAAAGATTTTGATTCCATGTTTTTTGGCAATAAATCGGAAGTAATCCCGCCAGATTAATTCAAATACTAGCCAATAGGTACTGTCGTTTTTGCAGCGCTCTTTTTCATACCGTTTCACTTGTTCGTAGATGCTGCGAGGGGAGATGCAACCCAAGGCAAGCCAGGGAGACAGTTTGGAACTGTAGTCCATGCCGATCAATCCATTACGCGTTTGTTTGTAGGATTTAAGGAGGTCTTTGGACCAAAAATAGGACTGGAGCCGCTCTTGCGCAGCAGATTCTCCTCCGCGAACGTCCAACCAAGATTGTTGCGCTTGCTTGCGGTACTCCAGTCCGTATGTGGATAAGAAAGGCAATTCTCCTGCATCAGGAATTACTGTTTTCCCAGGATATGCAATTTGTTTAGGTGAAGGAAATGAAGGGCGGATTTTGCATCCCTTTTCGACCTCTTTTCGGAATTGAGTGAATACTTCAGGTGTTTGCCGAATTGGAAAGGGTAAATCATCCTTATGGTAAAGCGTACTTTGCCAGAAACTTTCGCAGGCGATTCCTTGTGCAAAGCCAATTTCCTCTAATGACCTGTCGACCGCTCGCTCTTCTGCCGTTACCTCTTTCGAGAAAAAGATAGCAGTCGCGTTAAGTTTTTTAGCAAATTGCGGTACAACTTGTTCTGGGGCACCCTGTAAAACCACCAAATCTCCCCCTATTTTTTGTAAGGATTGCCGAAGGTCAACGACACTTTCCAGTAGAAACTGGGCTCGAAAAGCACCGGTTTTGGGGAATCCTAAGGAGGTGCTTTTAAATTGCCTAGAATCAAAGCAGTAAACAGGGACGATTTCCTTTCCCAGTTGGATGGCACGCGTCAAGGTTTCGTTGTCCTCCAGCCGCAAATCATTTCTAAACCAAACTACAATCCTATCATGCTTCATAGTTGTCCAAACCCCTTGTTGAAGAAAAGTGTTTTCATTGTGTCAAAAAATTAGTGGTATTTAAAGCAACAGGGAAATCCTCCTCTTTATTCCTGGGATAGTAGCACACTCGGTTTTCTCATCAAAAATTCACGTAACTTTTGGTTGAAAATTTATCCCAGCCATGTCACAGCGATTTTTGATTCTAGTAGTTTTCATCTCCTTCGCTTCTTGTAAACCTGCACTTGGCCCTGAAGAAACCCTTTTTGCGGACCTTGCCAATCTCGAAGCGCTGCAAGGGAAAAAGGAGTACCTCGCTTCGCCTTTCGTAGCCGCTGGGGATCGGGTGTACTTGATTGGCAACCAAAATGGGGCATTTCAGGATATGGGCTGGCATGTGGAGGGAGAGATGGGAGGAATCTGGCTGCATCCCATCAAACTCATGGATGGATTTACGGCTTCGGTGAGTCATGGAACCCAAACGTTCTGCCTCGACCAGGCGGACACATTTACCAACTACCCCTTTGCCAATCGCCATCAGTTTCTGGTGAAAGAGGCAGGACTCGAAGTCGAACGGCTTCAATTCGTCCCTGATGGGAAGGAAGGGATGACGATTCTTTTTCGCATTAAAAATGTGGAAACCGCTGAGAAAACTATTCAATTTCAGTTCAATGCCTTTGTGGATTTGATGCCGGTTTGGTTGGGAGAGCGTACCCAACTCATCGATCAGCCGGATAAAATTTCTTTCGATACCACAACCAGCACTTTTTCTGCAAAGGATCAAGGCAACCCCTGGTTTACGGTTTGGGGGACGAAGGAAGGCCTTCTGCCACAACCCACACAAGACGTGAATTGCAACTATTCACCCAAAGGGATGGGGGCCTCTTCTGGGTTTAGCGTTGAATTGAAACTACCTGGAGGATCCGAACAAGTGGTGCCTGTGTTTATTGCAGGATCTACGGCAAGCGAATTAAAGGCCTTGGAGACCCTAGCAGACCTTGAAAAAAGTCTAGAGTCCGATTGGTTTGCCAAAAAGAAGCGCTACGAAGGCTTGGCCCAGCAGGCAGAAATTAAAGTCCCCGATCCGGAATTGCAGCGTGCCTACCGCTGGATCAAGTACAATTCCGATTGGCTGGTACGCGATGTGCCAGGCATAGGAAGGGGATTTGGAGCGGGGCTCCAGGACTATCCCTGGTGGTTTGGGGTGGATAGTGAGTACAGCATACAGGGCTTAATTGCCACAGGCAACACGAATTTGGTGTATGCTACTCTAGATTTGATCCACAGCCTTTCTCAAAAAATCAACGGAAATGGACGGATCATCCATGAAGTGAGCACCAACGGGGCGGTTTACAATCCTGGAAACATCAACGAAACCGCGCAATGGGCTTCCACGATTTGGGAAGTGTACCGATGGACTGGGGACCGAACGCTGTTGGAAAAGTATTTTCCTTCCATTGAAAAAGGCTTGGGCTGGTTGCTTCGGGAAAATGACAGCGACGGGAATCTCCTTCCCGATGGCTACGGCATGATGGAAATCCATGGGCTTAAGTCGGAGATGATTGATGTGGCGGCCTATTCCCAAAAGGCTTTTGCGGACGCGTCCAAAATGGCTGAAATCTTAGGCAAAACAGAGCTTTCCAAAAGCTACCAACAGACGGCAGCTGTCTTGGCTGAAAAGATCAATACCGATTTTTGGGTAGCAGAGTTTGGCAGTTACGCGGACTTTATTGGCACGGTGGAAGAAGCCTTGCCGCTGCTCGATGCGGCGATTATTCGTGCCGATACCCTGAATAAACCTTGGGCAGTAGCGGAGCTGAAGGCGACCAAAGCCAAGTTATCCACCCTGCCCAAGAAGCAAAAACAGGGATTTGTGCTTTACCACAACTGGGTGGTCAATACGCCCATGGAAACGGGAATTGCGGACCGGGATAAGGCAAAGATTGCCTTGGCTACCGCCAAAAAATACACCAACCCCTTTGGCACCTTTGTGACAGGCATTGATCGGGACGAACAAGCAGAAAATGAAGATGGCTCCTTTGCGGGAAGCAAGTCCTTTTCCTATACGGGCGCGGTGATGACACTTCCCACGGGAGTTTCAGCAATTGGGGAGAATAGGTACGGCAATCCAGATGGTGCTCTGGACTACTTGAAACGGATGACCCGAAGTTTTGGCTTTGCCCTGCCAGGATCCATGTATGAAGTGTCTCCGGATTACGGCATGTTTACACAGGCTTGGAATATGTATAGTTTTGGGGTCCCTATCGTGATGCAATTTTTCGGCATTCAACCGGATGCTGGAAATAAGGTGATTTACATCCGTCCCCAGATGCCTTCGGATTGGAAAGAAGCCTCCATTCAAAAAGTCCGGGTGGGAGACAATGAGATTAACTTGAGTTATGTGGATAAGTCAGGGGTCCGGACGCTTGAAGTGGAACAAACGCAAGCCAATTGGACAATTTCACTGGAGTTTCCGGAGGAATTTTCAAAAGTCAAGGTGATTGGAAAGGAAGTCAGTTCGGATACGAAAGAGGGGTATCGAAGGGTGTTGATGACAGGTAAAAAAGCACGTATAGCCGCAAGCAGATGAAAATCAACATACTTATTTGTCTCTTTTTCTTTTTGAACCCGGTTTTTGGAAGGGCTTCGGAATGTGGTTGTTATCCAGGTGATGACTTAACCATTCGACATTTGGTTGAAGCAGATCTGTTGTTTAAAGGGCATCTCATTACAAAGCGGACGGAGTTTTTTCCCAATTTAGGGTACCGCTATGTGGCCACTTTTTTCATTGATGAATTGATTAGTGGAACTCCCAAATCGGAAACCGTGGATATTGAATTTGGGTATGATTGGGATTATTGTTCGCTCTATTTTTATCCCGGTACTTCTTATTTTATTGTGGCCAATACGAGTTTGGATTTCCCGTATTACCAAACCAACTATTGTTCTGGAAATAAAAAGTGGGAAAAACTGTCCAAGAGTGACCACCTCTTGCTCCTTGATTTTCAAAGCGAAACCCCCGGATTAGCCTGGAAGGCCAAGTTTTATGAAGTCTATGCGAAAGGCAAATTGAGTGATAAAAAACCGGTAGGTCTTTGGGAATATTTTTACTCTGATGGAATGATCAAGGAAGCGGGGCACTACCTAAATGGTAAAAAAGAAGGAGAGTGGCTCACATTTCACCATCCCTTACAAACTTGCATTGGACTGAATGTGCAATATACTGGGCGTTTATGCGACCTTTCTCAGTTAAGCCCTCCAAATCCTGCCGGATGGCTTTCTTCGGTGACATCCTACACCAATGGGATCATCAACGGCACAGTGCTAACCTATGCCGAATCAGGGTGTATCTATAGCGAAGCAAACTATGTGGATGGAGTACTTGTTGGCCGCTTGAAAACCTTTTGAGCCAAAGAACTAGTGGGCCTAGGAATCTGATTACAAATTCAACCAGTAGTTCAACTTAAACACCAGCGACCGCTGCTTGGGCAGGAAGTCGCCTGGGAAGTAGTTGTCGGTGTACACCAAGAAAAAGTCAGACACAGGAGCATAGCGCCATTGAATACGCGTGTTGATGTTCATGTTGTCGATCTGGCTGTTGTACTGCACAAAGGTAGTCCAGAACAAATCTTTAGTCAGCGTCAAATCAATCCGTGGTCCTACCAGAATCAAATCTGCATCCCGCTGGGGTTGTGGCAAGCGGATACGTGCATAGTTGAAGTTCATGGAGATATTCGCCAAATACCCAAGTCGTAGTCCCGTTTGGGAGGTGATTCGTTGAATGGATCCCGTGAAATACTCCCCAAATTCCCCAACCATGCCCACATTCAGTTTTTTGCGGGGATTGCTTCGGAATTCTACCAGGACATTTTGGTAAGAATAATCTGTGCCTGCCGCTAAGGGTGCTCCACCCGATCGGGTAGGATCAAAATTGCTGAATAAGTAGACGTACCGGTTTCGCTGGGTGACTTCCAATTCGGCCAAGGAGTTGAAGCGAATCAGGTATCCAAAATTGATGTCCCGATCGGTAGTCCCCAAGGTTTCGTTCCACAATCCTTCAAATTCGATTTTTGGACCATGTCGATTGATGAATTTGGACTTGGGATAAAATAGGTAAGTGAGGTCTGGGTTGATGCGCTTGAAGTCCGATCGAGGGACAAATCCCACTTCCGGATTGTAGGATTTACCCACATCTTGGATGCTAAACGTCCAATTCCAATGTAGGTCGTTGTACAAGAGGTAAGCATTGAAGGAATAAGGCTTATCCACTTTTTCGGATTCAAAGGTACGGTGGTAAAATACCTTTCCCGTCCACTTTCCATTGGCTGAGTTGAGGTTGTAATCGACTCCCAACAAGCGATTGTATGCTGTAGGATCAAACAGTTGCTGGTACTCGTCTAGAGCCAAGGATTCTTTGTTGACATAGATCAATCCAATGTTGGAGCGTTCAAACACCTTTCTTTGGAGCGCTAGCACAGTAAAATTTTTGCCCACAATGCCCGCATCCTCATCTGTGGCTGTTTGCATATTCATGGCTCCTACGCGCCAGTTCTCGTTCAATTTTCCACTCAGACGAGCGCCATAGATGATTTTACTCTGCACATTTTGTCCTGTAGCGGAGTCTATGTCCACCCCGATTCTCCTAGAGAAGAAGGGGCGGGATCGAGGCTGACCAAAACTGTCAAATAGGTCGCCATTTTCAAGGAAAAACTGTCGACGTTCAGGGAAAAAGATCTCGAATCGGTCTAGATTCGTCACCTGCTGATCTACTTCTACCTGCGAAAAATCCGGGTTGAAAGTCAAGTCCAGATTCATGGCTGGCCCGATACCGATTTTGGCATCGCCGCCAATTGCAGGTCTAAGGGGTTCGCTGCTGTTTTCAAGGAAGTTTCTAGATGTTCGCCCCGCTACATAGGGGATGAGGGAGACATTAGCCCCTTTTTTTTGCAAGGGTTCCTCAAAAATCATTTTTCTGAGAAAAGCGGTCGAAATAATCGGAATGTTGCGGGGGATAGGTGCCCAGGTGGAACGTTCCCCGGTATGGCTATCCACTCGGTAGAAGTTGACGTTCCAGTTTTGTGCGCCTTCCTTAAAGCGAAGGGTCGAAAGTGGAATAATCACCTCTACTTGCCAGTGGTTTTCCATCATTTTTGCCTCTGCATACCATTTGTTGTCCCAAGCCAGATTTAGGTCTTCGGCGCGGGAACCCCCATTGGCTAGCAAGGCTTCTCGCTGCACGCCATAGGGATTTACCCCAAACTGGAAGGCATTGGTTCCGTCATTGAAGGTGTCAAAGACAAAGCTGATTCCATCGTTTTGTTCCCCTCGGTAATCTCTTCGTAGCGAAGTGGATACGTATTTTCGTGGCCCGGTGTTTTCCATGATGGCCGCCAAGTAGAGATTGGTGTCATCAAAAGCAACTTTCACACGGGTGGGGAATTTACTCAAAGAGGTGTCTGAAGGGAAGTACTGCCTAAAATTGCCATTCCATCCTTCTGCATCCTTCCAGATAGCCTCATCTAAAATACCGTCCAAGGTGATGGGTTCTTTCAGTTTAAATGCAAAGGCATTCTGCTGAGCGGGGGCTTGGGCATTCCCTTGAAAAGAAATAATAACTCCTACTAGGATAAAAAAGAATAAAAAACGTTTCATAAAATACTTTCAGAAGATACAAACATAGGGCTTTTGATTCTGGAGTAACCTTGGATTTTTACCAATGGTCAAGCGGGCCCTGTCAATGGGGGAATTAGTCTCACATGCTCACCCTTGGTTTTTTGAAAAAACCAATTCTAAATCGTTCCCACCCCGTTCTGAAGGGTACCGATGCCTTCCACGTTGATGGTCACGGAATCCCCTTTTTCTAAAGAAAAATCATCGGGCACAATACCGGTTCCTGTCATCAGAAAACAGCCAGTTGGAAAGGAATTGGCTCGAAAAAGCCATTGGGCAAGTTCCTCTGGGCTTCGTTTCAATTGCGCCAAGGTGGTTTCCCCCGAAGCGGCAAGGCTTCCCTGCCGATGCACCTCCAAACTTATCTTGGTGGAAGCGGGCAGTGGCTCTTCTTGAATCAACAGGCAGGGCCCGAGTGAAGCACAACCCTGGTACACTTTGGCCTGTGGGAGGTAGAGGGGATTTTCCCCTTCGATACTGCGGCTACTCATGTCGTTGCCGATGGTGTATCCTTGAATTTTTCCCGAAGGGGAAAGCAACAGGGTCAGCTCGGGCTCAGGTACATCCCAACTTGAGTCGGTTCGGATCTTGACTAGATCTCCTGGATTGGATACCCGGCTGGCGGTGGCTTTGAAGAAGAGTTCGGGTCGCTCGGCTACGTATACTTTGTCGTAAAAGGTGGCTCCACCCGCATCACTGGATTCCTCCATTCGAGCGGTCCTACTCCGAAAATAAGTCACCCCCGCAGCCCAGACTTCCTGAGTTCCCATCGGAGCCAGCAGTCCTTCAGCGATGCAAGCCTCGGCTTTTTCCAGGCTTATTTGTTCCCAATTGCTTGCTTCTGAAGCTAGTAATTTGGGGAGCTGCTCCCTGCCGAGCAACTGGTCCCAATCGAGTTCAGGTCCTAAGTAATGGGTACCATTAAGTTCCAAAAGTGTTCCTGAAATCAATTTGTACAATCGCATCGTAAAGTGGTTTGTGGTGGATGTTTCAAGTTAAAAAAAAGCAGGGAAGAACCGGCTTTTGGAAAAAAACTTTTCCCATTTAACTTTGTTGTCAGATCATAAGGGGTGCCTTCAATACAACGGGCTGAGATCATACCCATACCACCTGATCCGGGTAATGCCGGCGAAGGGAAATGAGCATGCGGAGTAAAAAATTGAATCCAATCTAGGAAGTGCTAGCCTTCCTTCGGATGTGTTTTTGCGTCGCAACCGGGTAAACAATCACGGAAAACCTCCCCTAGGTTTTCTCATGTTTCACTCAAAAACCCGAAAGGGGGAAATTATGAAAAAGTTAGTACTTCTAGGACTGTGCGTACTGTTCAGTCTACACGCGTGGGCACAATCTAGCCTAAGCGGGAGAATTTACGATGCCAAAACAACCGCTCCTTTGGTAGGCGCATCTGTTTGGATCGAAAGTTTGGGAAAAGGTGCCGTCACGGATACCGACGGCAAGTTTACATTGGCACAGGTACCCAATGGAACGCTGGAAATCCGGGTTTCCTACGTGGGCTACGAAACCGTACGGAAGTCGGTTGAGCTTCCTTTGGCAGCCTCTCTGGAACTGGGTTTGGAGTCCAAGGATTTCTTGAGCGAGGAATTCATTGTGTCCGCCACGCGCGCCTCAGAGAGTACACCGACCACCTTCACCACAGTGGATAAGTCGGAAATCGCCAAGCGAAATTTGGGGCAGGACATTCCTATCCTCCTCAATTTTTCCCCCTCCGTAGTTAGCCACTCTGACGCAGGGGCAGGGGTGGGCTATACGGGCATCCGTATCCGAGGCACCGACCAAACCCGTATCAATGCTACCGTCAATGGCATTCCACTCAACGATGCAGAGTCGCACGGAGTCTTTTGGGTCAACATGCCGGACTTTGCCTCCTCGGTAGAAAATATCCAAATCCAACGTGGAGTGGGGACCTCCACCAATGGAGCCGCCACTTTTGGCGCCAGCCTCAACTTTCAGACGGACACCCGCCGCGACGAGTCCTATGCCGAAGTAGACAATGGTTTTGGCTCTTTCAATACCTGGAGACATACCGTCAAAGCGGGAACAGGCCTGCTCAACAACCGATTTGCCGTGGATGCGCGCCTATCTAAGATTACCTCGGATGGCTTTGTGGACCGGGCCTTTTCAGACCTAGGCAGCTGGTTTGTGTCCGGGGGATACTATGGGGAAAAGAGCGTCATCAAACTGATCGCTTTCTCTGGAAAAGAACGGACTTACCAAAGCTGGGCAGGACTTCCAGAAAGCAAGTTGAAGACCGATCGAACCTTTAATTCCTACACCTACGACAACGAAACTGACAACTACCAGCAAGATCATTACCAGTTGATCTACACAGGAAAAGTAGGGTCCAACTGGAAGACCAACCTGGCGCTGCATTATACCTATGGGCGCGGCTACTACGAGCAGTATCGAGAAAATGACCGACTATCCCGTTACAATTTACCCAATGTGGTGATTGGCAATCAGGTGATTTCTCGTACCGACATCATTCGCCGTCGCTGGTTAGACAATGATTTTTACGGTTTTGTGGGGTCGGCCAATTACGTTTCTACTGATGGCAGACTCGATTGGATCATCGGGGGAGGGGCCAATCGCTACGATGGAGGACACTTTGGAGAGGTCATCTGGGCGAGAATTGCCGGTTCTACGAGTATCCGCGATCGCTACTACGACAACAATGCCGTGAAGGACGATCGGAACATCTACACCAAAGCTACTTACGAGATTAAGCCTGGCCTTAATCTTTTTGGAGACTTACAGTTGCGTGGCATCTCTTACTCTTTCTATGGAGTGAATGACGACTTACGAATTGTGGATGGTCAGGCAGATTACACCTTCTTCAACCCAAAATTTGGCTTCTCCTACGAAAAAGGAAAGCAAACCTGGTATGCGAGCTATGCAGTGGCCAATCGGGAACCGACCCGCTCAGACTTCACTGACAACCCGATCACCGAAGTGCCTAGACCCGAGCGACTCAACAATGTGGAGGCGGGTGTACGATCCAAATCTGGCAACTTGAGCTACAATGCCAACTTCTACTACATGGGTTACAAAGACCAGTTGATCCTGACGGGCCAAATCAACGATGTAGGGGCTTACATTCGGGAAAATGTGGCATCTTCCTACCGTGCAGGGATAGAATTGGATGGGGCCTATATCCTTTCCAAGACCTGGACCTTGGGAGGTAATCTGGCACTGAGTCAGAATAAAATCCGCGACTTCACCGAGTACATCGACGACTACAGTGTGGACGAGTTCAGACAGGAAACGATCACCTACACCAATACGGACATTGCCTTCTCTCCGAATGTGGTGAGTTCGGCGATCATCGAGTACAAACCAAGGAAAAACCTGTCCCTCAACTGGATGAGCAAGTACGTAGGCCGACAGTTTCTGGACAATACGGCCAATGAAGCGCGGTCCTTGGATGCCTTCTTTACGAATGACCTGCGGATCAGTTATTCCGCGACCCCTCGATTCTTCAAAGGGCTAGAAGTAAATCTATTGATCAACAATCTCTTCAATGAGCTGTATGAGCCCAATGGCTACACCTTCAGCTACTTTGTGCCGGGAGGAACGGGTCGAGAGTTAGTGACGGAAAACTTCTTCTATCCTCAGGCCGGTACAAACTTCTTGATGGGGGTGAAGATGAAGTTCTAAGTTGTTGTACGAGGTACCAAGTACGAAGTACCCGCCGCGGCGGGCAGGCAAAGTAGGGGTTTGCATTAGGACCTGAATTCTTCCTTTATTATTCAGCGTTTGGCGTTCGATATTAATTGTAAATCTCGAATGCCGAACGCTGATTTTTGAATATTGAAGTGTGTTGATTTTTCTCTAGTGTCAGCAGGCCTAATTACCGCAGGCAGGGTACTTCGTACAAACTTTTCCTTACTCCGGAAACAAAGTCTTATCCAATCCCGGAACAATCCGAAGGGCATTTTTGTAGTAGACTTTTTTCAAGACTTCGTCGGATAGGCCCAAGCCATACATGCTCCAAAAGGCATGGTATTTTTTGTAATAGGGGAAATACTCGTCCTCGGTTTCCAGTACGCGGAAATAGGTGTAAAACTCTTCCTTGTTGTAGGCATCTTTGCCGAAAAGTATTCGATCCTGGTACTTGGTGAAAAACTCTTTGGCCCGTCGGGGCTGTCTGCCAAGTTCCGCGATTATGGCACCGATCTCGTAGTTGACATTCGAATAACGATCTAAATGTGCCCCTGCGGCATCGAGGTCATTAGCCATCCAACCCATGTGCGCATTGATAAAGGTGGTTTTGGGATGCTTCGCAAATACGCGGTGCTGCTCGGCGATA
>JBANGF010000364.1:0-6288 GCA_037975655.1 Bacteroidota bacterium
AACAGGAGTTTACCCATGTGCTATGCAACTATTACCGTGACGGTCAGGACAGCATGGGATGGCATCGAGACAATGAGCCCGTTTTGGGCAGAAATCCAACCATCGCCTCCCTAACCTTCGGGGCTACTCGATCCTTTCAACTGCGTCCTTATGGTAAAAAGGAACCCAAAGTGAGCCTAGAACTTTCGCATGGAAGTCTTTTGATTATGGGTGGGGAGAGTCAGCATTTTTGGGAACACCAGCTTCCCAAAACCAAAAAGGTGCTGGCGCCACGAATCAATTTGACTTTTCGGAAATTAATCAGCTGACTGAGGATCAAGCAGGTTTGGATAGGAGTTAGTCGACCACCCAAAGGAAGTCTCCATAACCTGCTGCTTGCATCTCTGATTTGGGGATAAACTTCATGGCCGCAGAGTTCATACAGTAACGCAATCCCGTGGGTGCGGGACCATCGTAAAACACGTGACCCAAGTGAGAGTTTCCCAGTTTGCTGCGCACTTCGACCCGAAGCATTCCCAGCGTGCGATCCACTGGCTTATCAATAACTCGTGCATCGATTGGTTTGGTAAAACTAGGCCATCCCGATCCTGATTCGTATTTGTCCTTGGAGCTGAATAAAGGAGCACCAGTCACGATGCAGACATAGATTCCATCTTCTTTATTGCCATTGTACGCGTTATTGAAGGCAAATTCGGTAGCATCTTCCATTGTCACCTCGTACTGCAGCTCATCCAGCTTTTTTTTGAGTTCTCCTTTGGAAGGAGCAGGGTATTTTTTGGCACTTAGCTCTGGCCAGTGCTTCTGAATGAAGGCATCTCTACCAGATCCTTTGCGGTAGGCATAGTAATCTTGAGGGTTCTTTTTGTAGTAATCCTGGTGGTAATCTTCCGCGGGGTAGAAATTCGTAAACTTGATGATAGGAGTGGCCACAGGTTTGGAAAATCGTTTGGACTGATCCAATCGCTTTTTACTTTCTTCTGCTACCTTTTTTTGCTGTTCGTTGTGAAAGAAAATGGCGGACTCGTATTGAGTTCCTCGATCAAAAAAAGAGCCACCCACATCCGTAGGGTCATAGGTTTGCCAGAAAATATCAACCAGTTCGGCATAACTAATCACTTCTGGGTCAAAGGTGATTTGTACGGATTCGCGGTGTGAGGTTTTTCCTCCCGATACTTCTCCGTAGGTAGGATTTTTTTCTTTACCGCCAGCATAGCCCGATACTACGGAAATGACTCCATCTAGGTCTTCAAAAGGAGCTTCCACACACCAAAAACATCCTCCCGCAAAGGTGGCTACTTGTTGGTTTGCGGAAAAAACTTCCTTTGGAGATTCTTCTGCTGCAGTATTTTGGGGATCAGTTGAGGCATTAGGTCCCCCGCCACAAGCAAGGAGAAGTGAGGCAAGCAATGCGAACATGGGATAGCTGAATTTTGAGTAAATTTTCATTTCCAAGGATTTCCAAGCAGGATTTGTATTGCCCGTTGGTTGTAGTGTTTCAACACGAAATCTGGTAGGGCTGTTTCAAAAATAGGGGATTATTTTGGGTGATGACTTTTAAAGGATTGAAAGTCCTTCACTAATTTTTAGGTTGAGATCTGGATTTTTGATAAAAGAAGGTAATAAATTGAAGAACTCTTTTAGATTTGTATAGGCCTTTTTGGCGTCATCTGTTATGAATTCACCTCACTTCCGCACTTTTTGTTTTGTACTTACGCTATTCTTTTTCCTCACCGTAGGTTCACTAAAAGCCCAGGAGGCTGGTTTTGTCTCTTTATTTGATGGACAAAGTTTGACAGGATGGGCGGGAAACAAAAGTTCCTACCTTGTCAAAGACGGGATGATCGTCATCGAACCGAAAGGAGGGGGAGGGGGAAATTTGTACACAGAAAAAGAATATAGCAACTTTATCCTTCGTTTTGAATTTCAACTCACTCCGGGTGCAAATAACGGCCTTGGAATTCATGCTCCTTTGGAAGGGGATGCCGCTTACGTGGGGAAGGAGTTTCAGATTCTGGATAATGAAGCTGAAAAATATGCAAGCCTTCAAGCCTATCAATATCATGGTTCCCTGTATGGGGTGATGCCTGCCAAGCGGGGATTTTTACGTCCAATAGGGGAATGGAACCAACAAGAGGTACGCATCAATCATCCTTTTGTCACCGTCATTTTGAATGGAGAGGTGATATTGGAAGGCAATTACCTAGAAGCGAGCCAATCCGGCACGCTCGACAAGAAAGAACATCCCGGGCTATCCCGTAGCCGAGGGCATATTGGATTTTTGGGCCATGGAGACCTGGTTCGATTCCGAAACATCAAAATCAAAGAATTACCTTAAACCCAAGAAGCCTTTTTTCATGAAAAAAAATTATCAAGTAATCGATCGCAGAGACTTTATCAAGAAGTCTGCATTGGGCATTGCTGGTCTATCCTTAGCTCCCGCACTTTTGGCTCAAGTAAAGGCCAACGGCAAGCTCCGTACAGCCCATATTGGTTTGGGCGGCATGGGCATGGAAGACCTTCGTGCCATAGCAAGCCATCCAATGGTAGAGGTAGTGGCACTTTGTGATGTGGACACCAATGCGATGAGCAATGCCACTGCCTTGTACCCGCAAGCGAAAACCTACGGAGATTACCGCCTTCTATTGAAGGAAATGGAAGACCAAATCGATGCAGTGGTGGTATCCACTCCTGATCATACCCATGCGCCTGCGTCCTTGATGGCCATGGAAATGAATAAGGCGGTGTACTGTCAAAAACCATTGACCCACCATGTCACTGAAGCAAGAGCCATGAAAAAGATGGCTGAGGACAAGAATTTGGTCACCCAAATGGGAATTCAGGTTCACTCGTTTTACGATTACAAGTTGGCTACACTACTCATTCAATCTGGGATCATTGGTAAGGTGCATACCGTACGTGCCTGGTCACCTAAAAATTGGGGTTTTGATGGGAAAGAACCCAATGGGAAAGACGCGGTACCCAGTAATTTGAATTGGAACCTCTGGTTGGGTACTGCACCTGAACGTGATTACAAGGAAGGTGTCTACCATCCGGGTAATTGGAGAAAGCTTCTTGATTACGGCTGTGGCACTTTAGGTGATATGGGGGTACATATTTTTGATACGCCGTATAATGCGCTTCAATTAGATGTTCCAAGGACCATAGTTAACCAATGCAGAAAGCCTACGGGTTTTGGATTTCCAGAGAACAACATCGTGACTTACGAATTTCCATCCACACCCTACACCACAGATACCCTGAAGTGGGTGTGGTACGATGGACCAGGAGCACCAGACCAACACGAGGATTTGATGCTTCCCAATGGGGACAAGCTTCCCGATCAAGGAGCAATGTTTATGGGTGAAAAGGGCAGATTATTGTTGCCGCACTTCCAGCAACTACCAAGATGGATTGTGAATGGAGAGTACAAAAAATTTGATGTAACTCCATTTAATTTGGGTGCTCCAGTAAAGGATTATGTGGGCGAAAGCAAAAAGCATTACCACCAATTTGTGGATGCCTGTTTGGGTAAGGGTGAGTGTAGTGCGCCATTTTCCTATTCTGCGCGATTGACCGAGACCATTCTTCTAGGAGTGATTGCGGGTCGTTTTCCCAATGAAACCCTTCATTGGAATAGTAAAAAGGCAAAATTTGCAGAGCGGAAAGCCAATAAATATTTGGGAGGTAAGTACCGTAAATTCTAATGAAATGAGCAAGAAAGGGGAGAATTCCCCTTTCTTGATTTACTTGACTTGGTTAAGGGCTATTTTTTAACAAACACTGCTTGAAGTTTGACTTTTGAGCAGCTAATTTTTTCAACCATGCATACAGAAAAGCGCAAGTGCCACTGCTGCGGCCAAAACCTCTATGGGAGATCAGACAAGAAGTTTTGTGACGATGGTTGCAGAAACACCTTTAACAATCAGCAAAACTCAATTCAAAATAAGGAGATGCGAAAGATCAATACGATCTTAAAAAGAAATAGAGCCATTTTACTCGCCGAACTTCCCCAAGGGAACAAGCAAGTAAAAGTTTCTAAGGAGTATTTGCTCCTGATAGGGTTTCATTTCAGGTACATGACCCATCAGTTGATTCTACCCAGTGGCCTATCGGCACAGTTTTGCTACGAACTTGGAATTGTTATGTTAGAAGAGAATTGCTGCTTGATTGTGTGTGATGAGTACCCTTCTCAAAAGGTTGGACTTAATTTGGCTTAGAAAGTACCTCTTCAAAGAGTTTATCGGTCACCACGGCAATTGCACCGACTAAACCCACTTCATTGCCGAGTTGGTAGAGCGCGAGCTGTGTTTTCTCTCGTGATTTGGCCATGCTGTACACGTTGAGCGCTTGCTGAATTGGAGTCAAAATGTACTGGTTTGCTTCCGCTACCACGCCTCCCAAGACAATGAGTTCTGGATTGAGTAACTGGATCAGCATGGAAATACCTCTACCGAGATTCAGGCCAACATCTGATAAGATGGTAATTGCCCGCTGATCTCCTTCCTTAGCCGCATTGACTACGAGATTTGGATCGAGTGGTCCTTTGTATGCTTTTGCCATTCGAGCCAGGATGCTATCTCTGTCGAGCTGCAGGGCTTCCTCTGCCATTCGGACGATGGAAGTGCCTGAGGCAATGGCTTCTAAGCATCCCTTTTTTCCACAGGTGCAATTGATCTCTTGGGATTCAAATAGGGGAGAATGTGCAAATTCTCCTGCAAAGCCAGAGGTACCTTGGTACAACTTTCCATCGATGACAATGCCTAGTCCGATTCCCCAACCTACAAAAATTCCCAATACGTTTTGAGCATTTTTTGCAGCGCCAAATTTGAATTCTGCCAGGGTCATGGCTCGAGCATCATTTTCAAGAAAAATAGCCTGGAGAAACCTGCTTTCGAGGTGCGCTTGCAAACTTTTTCCTCCAAAATTGAGGTAGGTGTGGTTGATTCCTGCCTTGGAATCAATCAATCCAGGCATGGAAATCCCAATAGCAATTATTTTTTGACTAGGGAAGCCGGATGCTGAAATATAGCTTTCGAGATATTGACAAAGTTGCTCGAAGGTCTCCGATTCATTGTTAAGTACTAGTTTATGGATGATTTTTTCCTTAACCTGAGTATGCTGGCAATTGTACAAGGCTAGGCTTACAGCATACTTGCTTAGGTCCACTGCCAACACATAAAAGGCATCAGGTGCCAAGCGGTACAAATCGGGTTTTCTTCCGCCTTGAGAAGCGGCTCGACCCTGCTTGATCACCTCTCCTGAACGAATCAAATCTGTAAGGAGGGTATTCACCGTGGGTAAGGAAATCCCCATGCTCCCACAGATTTCATTGGCTGTAGATGCGCCTTTCAAGTAAAGATTTTTGATGAGTCTGATCTTCAGCAAGTAGTTTTTTACTTCTACTACGCCCTCAATTTTGGAAATTACCTCTTGGGGATTGATTAGGTGCATGGGTCGAAAATATGCATTCAAATACGTTAAAAATTAACGGCCAGAAAAACACTTTATAAAAAAAATTAAAGAAGGTGCTTGCAATTTATTCAAGAAAATAGGGAAGTAGGGATTACCAGATTGGGAATATCCAATTTAATCGGACATTGCAATTTTTAGGGCTGCAAGTTGAAAACTAGAAAAATGTCTACCTTTGGTTTCTTTTTAATGCTAGCGTATGAAGCCACTTATTCTTTCACCCAATTTGGGAAAATCTCAGCTTGCAGAACTTGTAGAGCGCTATTTAATTGAATCGGGGTTTTCGATCTCCACCCAAGATTTTGAGCGACCATGGGGAGGTTTTTTTGTTTTGGAGGAAACCCAAATCCGAAAATTTAAGGATATCTTTTTCCCTGAGGTAACCCTTTCGGAAGACCAATATGCTCAGAAGTTGAGCCCTAAGTTTCTATTGGTTGCTCCTGGAGCACGCCTTTCTTGGCAATACCATTTTCGACGTGCTGAATTGTGGACCTTGGTAGCAGGGGATGCTGCAATTAGCAGAAGTATGGACGATAGCCCAGGTCCGGTGGTCTCTATGGTTGCAGGAGAGGTAATTTCTTTGCGACAGGGGGAGCGTCACCGCTTGATTGGCACAGGAGATTGGGGGATTGTTGCTGAGATTTGGATGCATTCCGATGCAAGTCAGCCTTCTGACGAAGAGGATATCGTCCGATTGCAGGACGATTACGCCAGAAAGTAAGTTTAACCCTTATTTAGCGCATCAATCTTCTTCGCCACTTCTTCTGCTTCAGCCATGAGTTTGTCTGCTGCAGTTCGGTTGCTGTGCGATAGTTTATG
>JBANGF010000012.1:0-12041 GCA_037975655.1 Bacteroidota bacterium
GATGAGATGATCAAGGCCCTGATTGCTCGTGGAGCGGTGATAGGCGGGGTATTTGATGCTTGGATGCTAAGTCCAGGCTGGATCCGCGGAGAAAGTACACCAAAGGAGCGAAACGTAACCTTGGCTACTTTTCTTGATCACCTCGACCATATCTGCCAGTTGGCAGGAAATGCCAACCACATCGGCATAGGCTCTGATTTGGATGGAGCCTTTGGAAAGGAACAGTGCCCTTCGGACTTGGAAAGTATCGCAGACCTACAAAAAATCCCCGACCTACTTCGTGCGCGTGGCTACTCGGAAGAGGATGTTCAAAAGGTGATGCATGGAAATTGGCTTCGCTTTTTGAAAAAGGCTTGGAGTTAAAATTTCTGGAAATCCGCGCAAAGGAATAGCCGGCGGCATTATTTTTTTTAGTTCAGAGGAATGCAAATCAATCGATTTCCTAGGGCTTTTCTGAAAATAGCAAGTAATTCGCCACGTTTTCCTGTTTTTTAGCGAACGAATCTTCGTATTTTTTGAGGGATTATTGCCCAAAAAGACCGAAACCCAAAATCGCCCATGCGAAAGCCCGCCTTGTCCTTTTCCCAAATCATCAACATGAACGTTGGTTTTTTTGGGATCCAATATAGTTTTGGACTTCAGCAAAGTGCTGTCAATCCCATCTACGACATGCTGGGAGCAGCCCCAGATGAGATCCCCTTACTCAACCTTGCTGGTCCGATGACGGGGCTCTTGATTCAGCCGATCATTGGTGCACTGAGTGACAGTACCTGGAGCGATCGCTATGGGAGACGAAAGCCTTATTTCTTTATTGGGGCACTACTTTGTAGCATCTGTTTGTTTTTCTATCCCTTCAGTAGTTCCTTGTGGATGGCGGCAGGCTTGCTTTGGGTGCTGGATGCAGCCAACAATACCGCCATGGAGCCTTACCGGGCCTTGATTGCTGATTCCTTGCCCGAGGAACAGCATGGTAAAGGTTTCTTGACCCAAAGTTTCTTCACCGGTCTAGGCATTACGCTAGCCAATTTATCGCTCTTCTTTTTTCAAATCTACTTCAAAGGTAGCTGGGGTGTCCTCCCGGTTTGGGTATATGCTTCCTTCTTCCTAGGAACCGTCTGCTCGATTACCTCGGTACTTTGGAGTATGTCCAAGACCCCAGAATACCCTCCTTCTGAAGAGGAGTTGGCCGCCTTGCGTCTTCGCAATCAGGGCATGCCCCATCCTGCTATTCAGTTTTTTCTTTCTATCCTGAGCACTTTAGTGGCTTATGCCGCTTTTTTAATCCTGTTACCTTTTACGCTATTTGATCGTGGACTGATTCGAAAAGTGCTGTCTTGGGTGGATTCAAAGCCTGCCCTACGGGTGCTTTTTGCCCAAAATTTAGAGATTGTAGAGGCAATCCTAGTCATGCCCTCCGTCATGTGGAAACTGGCCTTGGTGTACCTCTTTCAATGGTATGCCCTGTTTTGCTACTGGCAGAATTCCGCCAAGAGTATTGCCCTTTCCGTGTGGAAAGTGACACCTTCCTCTGATCCAGCGGCTTACGAAGAAGCAGTGGGATGGGCGGGCTTGGTGAATGGCTGGTACAACATTGTCACCTTCCTTTCTGCTTTCTTCTTAGTTACCCTGGCTCAAAAATATGGAGCCAAGCGGGTGCATTTTATCTGTTTGTTGCTTGCGGGAATCGGCTTGTTGATTTTCCCCATGCTGGAAAACAAGTACGCTTTGTTTATTCCCATGACTGGATTTGGCATTGCTTGGGCCAGCATGATGGGGATACCATACCTTTTGGTAGTCAACGAAATCCCCAAAGAACGTTACGGCGTTTATATGGGCATCATCAACATGATGATCGTGATCCCCATGATCTTCCAGACGCTAACCTTTGGTTATATCTCCAAGTACTTCTTAAATAACGATGCGGGGCAAGCCATTCTCTTTGGAGGGGTACTGCTGCTGATTGCTTCGGTCGCTACCCTGAGAATCAAAGCAAGTAAAACGACCGCTTTGCCTTCACAAGCCCCTTCAGGACATTAATCTATTCCATCACCACCCTTGCCTACACCCATGTCGGTAGAAATCACGCGTACTGAAAAAATAAACCAGCTTTTTCAAGCCTATACCCTAGATGTTCAGGGGGCAGATCGGGATTTTGTTACCCGTTTTCATGCTAGCCTGCCCAAAATTCAAGCCCTATTTCAAGAACTTTATGGGTTTCATGAGGAAGCCGAGTCTCAGTTGCTCGAACTTTTGCGAAGCCTAATACTGGGTTACCAAGCGAGAGAAGAATCGCTTCGTGAGCGAGATCGAAACAAGGCCGCCGAAGGCAATTGGTTTTTGAGTCAAAATCTGGCCGGCATGAGTATGTATGTGGACCGATTTGCAGGCAACCTCAAAACCATGCCTTCCAAACTTCCGCACCTGCAGGACTTGGGGGTTAATTTTCTTCACTTGATGCCCCTCTTCGAGAGTCCACAGGGAGAAAGTGATGGAGGCTATGCGGTTTCTAATTTCCGCAAGGTAGATCCACGGTTTGGGACTTTAGAAGATTTGATAGCCTTGCGCAAGACCATGCACGACCAAGGTATGTACCTGATGTTGGACATTGTGCTCAACCACACGTCTCACTTGCACGACTGGGCGATGAAGGCTAAGGCAGGGGATCAAGAATACCAGAATTACTACTATACCTACGAAAACCGCTGGATTCCCAACGAATTTGAGCAAGCCATGCCAGAGATTTTCCCGGAAAGTGCCCCGGGTAACTTTACCTGGAATGAGGAGATGAAGCGCTGGGTGATGACTGTATTTCACAATTACCAATGGGACCTGAATTTTAGCAATCCCAAGGTATTGCAGGCGATGGTAGAGACCATGCTTTTTTATGCCAACCTCGGGGTAGACCTACTCCGAATCGACGCACCCGCCTTCATTTGGAAGCAAACAGGTACCTCCTGCCAAAATCTTCCCCAAGCGCATACACTCCTTCGACTGATCAAGCAATGCGTCCAAGTAGCTACGCCTGGGATGGCGCTACTCGGAGAGGCAATTGTAGCTCCCAAAGACATTATGAATTATTTTGGAACAGGTGACTATGTTGCCCAAGAGTGTGATTTTGCCTACAATGCCACCCAGATGGCCCTGCAGTGGGATATGCTGGCCTCTGGTGATACGAGCGTCATGCTTCAGGCTCAAGGAGACATTCTCCGTAAGCCTTACGGCACCTCCTGGATTACCTACACCCGCTGCCACGATGACATTGGGCTCGGCTACGAGGATTCCAGCATCGCCCAAACAGGAAAAGATCCCTACCTGCACCGCAAATTTTTGAAAGAATACTATTCCTATTCTGGAGAACAATGGATGAGTCCTGCCAGGGGGGCACTTTTCTCCTCCAACCCCAAGACTGGAGATGCGCGCATCAGTGGCACGCTTGCCTCACTTTGTGGCTTGGAAAAGGCACTCTTTGAGAGCAACGGACCTGCTATTGAGCAAAGCATCCAAAAAATCTTGCTCATGCAAGCCCATTCCATCTTTTTGGGCGGATTACCCATGCTCTTCTACGGGGATGAAGTCGGCTACACCAATGATTACCGGTACCAGCAGGATCCTTCCAAGAGTTACGATAACCGCTGGATGCATCGACCTTTGCTGGATTGGGAAAAAGTGAATCGAAGAAAAACAGAAGGTACCTTGGAGTTTCAACTTTTTGAGGGAACCAAGAAGTTATTGGCCCTCCGGAAATCGCAAGAACTGTTTGCAGATCTGAGCAATGTGTCCTGGATGACTCCTCACAATAGGCATATCGCTGGATTGATCCGGAGAAAAGGAGAGGAGAGGCGCTATTGCTTGTTCAACTTTAGTGATCAGCCTGCAGGGCTTACCTGGTATGCATTCCGTGAGCAAGGAGAAACTGCTAGCCAACTTTTGGATTCCTGGACCCAAACAAGTTATGCGGTAGGCCCCGATCACGAACATTTGGTGATTGAGCCTTATGGATTCCGGATTCTGGAGCCTCGGTAAGGATTTGGATCGGGTCTTAGGACTTCTGAGATGAGCCCCGTACCAGTAGTTTGGTTTTCATTTGGACAGTGTTCGTGTTGCTCAATTCAGGATTTTGGAGTTGAGCAATCAGCATTTCCACGGCCTTGGCACCCATTTCTTCTCCGAACTGGTCTACTGAGCTGAGTGTTGGGCTGGTAAATTCAGCAAGCATCCAGTTGCTAAATCCTACCAGTCCCACTTGGGAAGGGATGGAATAATTGGCTGATTTGAGGTAGTTCATTGCACCTAAAGCCACCAAGTCGGTGATGCAGAAAAGCGCATCGGGTGGATTTTGACTTTTCATCAGGGCCTTGGTAAAGGAAAATCCTTCCTCTTCGGTGATGTCAAAGCAGGGCTTGACCCATTCTTCTTGAAACTCTAATCCATGGTCTTCCAAGGCTTTTTTGTAGCCTAAAAGGCGCTGCTCCGCGTTTTTCACTTCCATACGGCCACTGAGGTGGGCGATTTTTCGATAGCCCTGACGGATCAAGTGACTGGTAGCTTGGTAAGCTCCTTCAAAGTCATCTACCACTAGCTTTGGGCCTGGCAAGAATTCTGTGATTTTATCAAATTGTACTACTGCCTTGCCCTCATCCAAAAATGCTTGCAAGTGCTCGGCTTCCTTGGTTTCATTGGAAACAGATATCAATAGCCCGTCCACTCCCATTCCTAGGAGGTATTGGCTGGCCAAGATTTCTTCTTTGAGTTGGTCGTAGGATTGGGCAAGAAGGATGCTGTAGCCTCTTTTCTTGGCTGCCTCCAGGGCTCCGCTGATGGTGGTGGAGAAAAAATGATGGACGATTTGGGGTACAATCATCCCCAAAATAGAGGTGCGATTCTTCCGAAAATTGACCGCCATCGTATTGGGTACATAATGGTGCTTGGCGGCATATTCTTTGACTAGCTGTATGGTTTCCTCGGAAAGGGAAGGGTAGCCATTCAGTGCTCTGGATACAGTCGAAGGGGAAAGCTTAAGTTCCTTAGCGATATCTTTTAAGGTAATTTTTCGCTTTTCATTCATGAGCTAAAAACGTTAGGGTTGGGGATGGGCTGTGACCTCATTTTCTACAGTTTACTCAAATCAGGGTCCATTTGTTTTGAGAAACTTAAGATTACGTAATTGATACGGACTACAGTCTACAGGCTGAACCCTACTCCTCATTTACCTAAGTTCATCATCAACTCGGAGTCTCTTAAAAAAGAGAAGAATCGGATTGGTCTAGAAAATAAATCCGCGCGTTTATTCTCTGGAAATCTGAATAAAAATACAGATTTTATGGAATTCAGGCTGTTTTGGCCTATAATATGGGCCTAAATTGCTTCAAGAATCGTACGTCGTTTTCGGTAAACAGGCGTAGGTCTTTGATTTGGTTTTTGAGCATGGCAATTCGTTCGATACCCATACCAAAAGCAAAGCCGGTGTACTTGGTAGAGTCAATGCCGCAATTTTCAAGCACGTTCGGATCTACCATTCCTGCTCCACCGATTTCTACCCAGCCACTGTATTTGCAGACGTTGCAGCCTTTACCACCACAAATCAGGCAGGAGATGTCGATTTCCGCGCTAGGTTCGGTAAATGGGAAGAAGGAGGGACGGAAGCGAACCTTGGTTTCCTTGCCAAACATTTCTTTGGCGAAGTGATACAGTGTATTTTTTAGGTCGGCAAAACCCACATTTTCATCCACATAAAGTCCTTCTACCTGATGGAAGATGCAGTGTGCACGGGCAGAAATAGCCTCATTTCGGTACACGCGTCCTGGAGAAAGGGTTCGAATCGGCGGCTTTTGATTTTCCATCACGCGCACTTGCACGGAGGAAGTGTGGGTCCGCAGTGCGATGTCTGGATTTTTCTCGATAAAAAAAGTATCCTGCATCTCTCGAGCAGGGTGGTTTTCAGGGAAGTTGAGTGCAGTAAAATTGTGCCAATCGTCTTCAATCTCAGGACCCTCAGACAGGTTGAAGCCGATGCGCTCAAAGATCTCGATGATGCGCTGTCGGGTTGCTGTCAGTGGGTGGATGGCCCCAAGAGGATAATTGGAGGCAGGTAAGGTGAGGTCTACCTCAGAGGTTTTTTCTTTTTTGTTGGAGGCGGCTACTTTCTCGATCAGTACTTGAAATTTCTCTTCAGCAAGTTGCTTCACACCATTGACTAATTGGCCGTAGGCACGCTTTTCCTCATTTGGAATGCTTCCCATGGCTGCCATCAATTCACCGACTACGCTTTTCTTGGAAATAAATTCCATTCGATAAGCCTCCAGTTGGTCTGGGGTACTTGCGTCTGCTGCGGTGATTGCCGCTTTGATTACTTCGATTTTCTCCTGATACATGAGTTGCCCGTTATTCTTTGGCAAAGGTACCAATTTCTAAATTTTTAGGGTAATCGCTCTAGTGTTTCCTTTAGCGATTACCCCAAATTGTGCTTACCAAGTTCTACCACCCTGAGGTCTTCCCATCATCCACGGTTGCTGTGGCTCCGCTGCTGGCTGCTTGAAATTGCCTAGAATGTAGGTGAAGGTGATCATCCCGTAGCGGGTGAGCACATTTGTAAATACGTCGGTCACCGCCACATCTGAAATGGTACGGCTGATGCTGTTGTTTTGGTTCAGCACATCAAAGAGGACTGCCTTGATTTCCGCCTTGTTGTTTTTCGCAAATCGGAAGCCTCCTTCCATGTTCCAAAGCCAAAAGTTTTGGTTAAAGCCTTCGGAAAGTCCAGAATACAAGGAATGCGCTACATTATTTCCCATGAAGAACTTGCCGTTCTTGGAGGAGAAGTAGAGACGCATGTTGGATTCCTGCTGGTAGAAGTTGTTGTTTAGATTCTGCTGCAAGGAGGAGTTCACAATATTGTACGAACCAGTGGTACTAATTGAGAAATCCACATTTTGGCTAATGTTCGAATTAAAGGTCAATCCTTGACTTAGTGTGGTGTTGTCATTCAGGTTGGATACGCCGTTAATCAAACCTGGCGTACGGTTGAAACTTACCCGCGTATTGATGTTGAACTGGGTTTTTAATTTTTTAAGCGGGGCTCCATAGGTCAAGAAGAAACTGGAGCGGATGTTACCATCCAAATTGACTGGTCGAGAAAGTTGACCACCAGATCGAAGCAGAATTTCGTTGTTGATCAAGGTGTCCCGAGTAGTCAAGAAGGTGCTATTTCCGATAAAATCAGACGTGACTGAATGGGTCACAAAAAGGAATAGCGTTCTGGATTTCTCGAGGTTGATTTTGCTGATGTTTGCAAAGATATTGTGGTTGTAGCTTTGGCCTAGGCCTGGATTTCCCACGCGAAGGTTGAGCGGGTTTTGGTTGTTGACCACATTTTGAAGTTCAGATACACTAGGCTCGTTGGTGCTAGTTCTGTAGCGCACTCTCCAACTGAAGCCTGTTTTCCGGTTGCGGTAATTCAAGTTTGCGCTGGGTAAGAAGTTGTTGAAACTACGGTTGAAGGTTCCTGGCACAGGGAAGAAGGCCTCGTTGTCTAATCGAGCATTTTGGTAATCCATGTTCACGTTGACCGACCAGGCATCCTTGTTGTAGGCATAGCCCGAACGAAGTCGTTGGGTGATGAATTTATTGTCAAACTCATTACTCAATGCCGTATCGAGAAGGGCTTTGCGCTCGTTATCAATCTGGAAAGTTTTTTGATCTGCTGCCGTGGCATTATTTCCGACTTGGTAACCAAAAGTTCCGATTGCGTTTTTGCTCAACTGCTCCGTAAAGGTCAAGTTGACGCGGTAGTTGAATCCTTCATTCAAGGAATAGGTTTCTTGCGTAGCTGTATCTACTAGATTTCTCCGAAATTCACGGCTTGCAGCCAAAAGATCCGAATCTTGGTCACGATTGGACCAGGCCGTAAATACTTCAGTAGAAAGCGTTCTACCCTTTTTGTCGAATTTGTAGCGGTAGGTCAAGTTATTGGATAAATTGACTGCTTTGGTAGTGGCATTGCTGATGGATCGAAGCGCGGATAGGGAATCGCCCAAACTATTGCGGGTAAGTGCATCTCTGTCGCTGAAGGTGCTGTTGTCCTGGAAAGAAAGGCTTGGCGTAAGCACGATAGAGTTTTTCTCATTGAGATCTGCTTCAATCCGCGCATTGGCTCGGTGGTTGTTGTTTTTTACCGTATTGATCAGGTTTTCTTCGTAAAACTGACGGAGGTTGGCGTTTACTACCGTTTCCCGATTGGTGATTTGACGTAGGGAGTTGGCGGTATTGTTGAAGAAGTAACTGCCGGTTACGTTCACTTTTTTACCCCACTTGTCAGAGTAGTTTAAGCCCATGGCATTCGTAGTCACAATACCTCCGGAGTTACCGACTAGGAAATTGCTATTTGCGCCGCCGCCACCCCATTGGCCACCACCAAATCCTCCTCCACCCATACCGCCCATCATTCCTCCTCCACGACCAGCACCTGCAGCCGCATTGGCAGTTAATCCTGCAAGGTCTTGGCTAGAGAAGTTTTGTTGGTTGATGTTGTTGAAAAGTCCCAGTACAGATATGCGTTGATCTCCTTTGAAGAAGTTGACACTTCCACCCGCGGCATAGCGGTCGTCATTGCCGTAGCCGGCGTAGGTTCTGCCGAAGGAGCCGTTTTTCTTATCTGAGCGCAAAATGATGTTGATGGTCTTCGTATAACTTCCATCGTCAAATCCGGTGAGGCGGCTTTGATCCGAGCGCTGATCAAGTACTTCTACCCGGTCAATTGCATCTGCGGGTAGGTTGCGAAGCGCAATATTTGGGTCGCTGCCAAAAAATTCACGTCCATCGACCAAGATTTTTTGTACCTGTTCCCCTTGGGCTTGAATTTGCCCTCCCTGGAAGGTAATGCCTGGCATTTTTCGAATCAGGTCTTCCGCCTGGGCGTTGGTTTGTGTTTTGAAGGCGTTTGCATTGAAAGAAGTAGTATCCCCTTTTTGCTCACCTACCACGCTTACCCCTTGAACCAATACCTCTCCAAGCACTTTGGTGTCTTCTAAAAGGATAAGTTCTCCGAGTTCCACTGGCTCGCGCATGCTGTGGATTTTGGTTATGGTTTTGTAGCCCAAAAAGGTGATTTCCAATTTCACTTCTGGGATAAAGGGTCTGGCAATCTCAAATCTTCCATCTGCACCCGTTACCGTGCCTCGAAGGAGGGAGTCGGTGATGGTTTTGATGAGCACATTGGCGCCAATCATGGGCGTTTTTGCTGCACCATCGATTACTTGGCCCGTAAACTTTCGTTCGGGACGAGCTTGGTCGGTAGGACGCTGTCCAAAAGAGGAAAGCGTCACAAAAAATGATAAAACTAGAAAAATAAGAATGGGGTAGGTTTTCATAAATTGGTTATAGTACACCTTCTTTGACTCCATTGAGCAGCAAAAGGTTTAAAGGATGTGAGTAGTAAAATTAGAATGGGAATTCTAAGGGATAAGTGGTTTATTTTCAGTCTAAAAGTTCTCAAATCAAACGACTTGTGACTTGATCTCGGCATAGGAAATTCCGTAATGACTTTCGTGATAGGTTACTTTTCCATCTCTCAGGAGCAGCACTTGGGGAGATTCGTGTGAAATGCCAAAGCGCTCGGCCACCAAATTGGAAAGGGAACGGTAGTTGATTAGGTCCAGGTAGTAGGGGGTAATTTGAGTAGAATCCTCCTCCTTCCAATTGCGAAGGAGTCGATCCAAGGACATGCTGCTGATCGAACAGCGTGTGCTGTGTTTGAAAATAAGCACAGGCTTCTCGACACTCTCGGAGATCAGTTGATCGATTTGCGCTTCTGAAGTGAGTTTGTTCCAGTTCATGTCCTCTTTTCGCTACTTTTGTAGTTGCATCTACAAAGGTAACCTAGTTAACCTGAACTCTCAAATCCAATGACTGTGCCAACTTTCTTTTCCCTTACTAAAAGAACCTTACTTTATTGCTTGGGTCTCGGGCTTTTCGCAGTGTCCTGCAAAACCTTAGACCCATCCGCTAGTCTCCCCTTGCCAACAGTTCCCAAAACCAGTTCGGTAGTCAATGTACCGCTAGACATTCCTTTCACTACCTTGACGGCAGTGGCCAATCGATCTACACCGAATGTATTATTTAACCAGCGAGGGATGGATTTGGGAAATGGATTGGTGGGAGATTTTGAGTTTTCTAGAAATGGGAAAATCCAATTTCGTGCTCTAGATCAGCAGCGTTTGGAAGTAGTTTTCCCGCTAAAAATCCAAGGGGAAGTTGGGCTTAAGCCAGGCGGGCTTCGAAACCTCCTGCAGTCCAAGGTTCCCTTCAATACCAATTTGGCACCTGTGTTTGTGATCAATCCAGAGTTGCAGTCCAACTGGTATTTGGCGATTCCAGAATTTGAGTTGCTGGATTTAGGGGGCAAATTGGGATTTTCTGTGCTTGGGATAGAATTGGACTTAAGTCCGATTGTTCGCCAAGAGATTCGTCGATTTGCAAAGCAGGAACTTACCTCCAAGCCCAACTTGCTTCCACTCAAACCACTCATGGAGTCCATCTGGAGTCAAGTGGGCCAGCCTATGCTCGTGGACATGGAGGGCAAGAAAACGGGATTATCTATCCGACCTGATTCCGTGAAGATTCGGGAATACCTGCTGCCCAACAAAGGACTTCATATTGACCTAGGCGTAAAAGGGCAGGTTCAAGTACACCCGTCCAACGCACTTCCTAGCGGTGCCTTTCCAATTCCTAAAGTTTCACCCAATACGGATGCGAGTAATCGGATAGATTTGCAGTTGCCTTTGGAATTTACCTATGGGGAGCTGGATGCATTGATTCAAAAATCTTTTGGTGGACAGTCCATCCCGATGAATAAAACCTACCGATTTAATGCCACTCAATTCCGGACCCAAGCTTACGGAGAGCGTATGGGCATCACGGTTGCCTTTACTGCAGTCAGTACCAAGGGTGGTGAATTGAAAGGAGAGTTATTCTTAGTAGGTAGACCCGTTTACGATCCTGCTACCCGTGTGCTGCAGGTTGTAGATCTTGATTTTGTGATGAAAAGTGGCAGCGCCAAAGCGATGTTGGGCACGATGATCAAAAAGGGAAAAATCCATCGAGAACTTAGTCAGCGGATGAAGATGCCTTTGGGGGAGACGATCACCGAGAGTTTGCAAGGGCTACAGGATCGACTATCTCTACAAACTCAAGTGGCTAACTTATCTATTCAGAATTTGCGGATTGTGCCACTAGGCTTTTATCCTACGGCTACAGGCTTGGCAATCCCGCTACAAGCTACGGGAACCACAGCCATTCAATGGAAGTAAGGCATGAGATTGAATAAACTAAAAAAGGCAGATCATCCGATCTGCCTTTTTTTATTTTCTCCCCGCTTTGATTTTTTCAACCACCTCTGGGTCCAAGAGTGTAGAGATATCACCCATGCCCTCTAGGCTGCCCTCGGCAATTTTGCGAAGAATTCGGCGCATGATTTTTCCGGAACGGGTTTTAGGTAATCCGGGTACGATCTGGATTTTGTCAGGTTTGGCAATAGGCCCAATAATCTTGGAAACAGTTTCTTTGATCTCCTGAATGAGGTTTTCCTCACTGCGGTTACTCAGGTCACAAATTACATAGGCATAGATGCCTTGTCCTTTCACTTCATGTGGGTAGCCGACTACTGCTGATTCAATGACTTTTGGATGCTCATTGATTGCATTTTCTACCTCTGCCGTTCCGAGACGATGGCCAGACACGTTCATGACATCGTCCACTCGACCCAAGATGCGGTAGTAGCCATCGTGATCTCGTTTGACTCCGTCCCCAGTGAAGTACCTGTTTTTGTAGGTAGAAAAGTAGGTTTGCTTGCAGCGCTCGTGATCCCCGTAGGTGGTGCGGATCATGGAGGGCCAAGGGAAGTTGATGCAAAGGTTACCTTCCACTGAATTGCCTCGTAACTCCTTGCCTTCGGCGTCCACAATGCTGAGTTGGATTCCCGGTAAAGGAAGGGTCGCATAAGCGGCCTTGGTGGGTGTGATGCCTGCGAGGGGAGAGATGAGAATTCC
>JBANGF010000025.1:0-4426 GCA_037975655.1 Bacteroidota bacterium
ATCTCCTGGAACTGCAACGGCTCGTTTGATGTAATTCGTTTTCAAGTCGTTGGGGAAATTAAATTCTACTGGATAGTTGAATACTACTACGTCATTTCGTTGTACGGAGGTAAATCCAGGCAATCGGTAGTAGGGGAGTTGAATCAAATCTGAATAGGAAGAGATTTCTGTGCCCCAGATTTTTTGGTGGGTAAGAGGAACTTGCAAAGGTGTTTTTGGAATTCTAGTTCCGTAATGCACCTTACTTACAAAAAGGAAGTCCCCCACAAGCAGGGTTTTTTCCATGGATGCAGTTGGGATGGTGAAGGGTTCGAGTAGGAGCCATCGAATAAGCGAGGCTGCTACTACAGCAAATACCAGCGCATCGATCCATTCACGAAAGGCTGATTTTTTTGGTTTAGTTTTGCTCATTGGGTAACAATTGTCTTAAAAAGATAGGTAATCGTCCATCGAAAGTACTCCTTTTTTACCCAAAATCCATTCGGCCACTTGGATAGCTCCAAGGGCAAACCCTTGACGACTGTGTGCTGTGTGAATGATTTCTAGGTCATCAATCCCAGAGGTGTAGCGAATATGGTGAGTTCCAGGTGCAGGGTCGATGCGCTTGGAGGTAATCGGTAAGGAAATTGGGTTATTGGGAGTTTCGCCGACCAAGTTCCAATTTTTTAGTTTGGTGTAATGCTTAATAATCCCTTCTGCTAAGGTGATTGCTGTGCCGGAAGGGGCGTCTTTTTTTGCAGTATGGTGAATTTCTTCAATGGCCACTTGATAGCCATTCGTTTCGTTCATTAATTGGGCAAGTAGCTCATTGACTTTGAAAAACACATTCACTCCAATGCTGAAATTGGAGGCATAAAAGAAGGTGCCTTGGTGCTGATGAGTTAGCGCTTCGATTTCGGGCAGGCGTGCTAGCCAGCCTGTAGTCCCAGAAATGACCGGGATACCTTGGGTGATCGCCCACCGAATGTTATCAATTGCAGCTTCGGGCTGGCTAAATTCAATTGCCACATCAATGGTTTTTGGATTTAGCGCATTGCGCAATTCCAGGTTGTCCTGGTCAATTGTGGCTACTAGTTGGTGTCCTCTTTCAAGAGCTAATTCTCCAATCAGCTTTCCCATTTTGCCATAGCCAAGTAGTAGGATATTCATTACTTAAATCGAAGAGTTAGTGATACGCCCAGGGAATTGGAGGCAGAAACTGTGCCAAGCTGTGGGGCTAATTGTAGGGCCAAATCCTCAGAAATATCAAATCCGGAAAGGTGTGCATCCACGTTGGCATCCACCAAGTTGAGCGCGTAAATTCCAAGTAATAGGAGTAGGGTAAGGTCCCTATTTTGCCTCCAATAGTCCACATTTCGCACTAATGCAGCGCGGTTTAAGGAAGGAAATTGGTTGGGTTCTTTTTTGTCCAAAGCAAAAAGTGCATCCCGGAAGTTTTCGTATCTCCGGTGATTGTAATTGATAAAGTAAAGATCGGTGAGTACCCCTGCATAAAGAATGGGGACTTTCCAGCTTTTACCATTGTACACTTGGCCAGCACCTGGTAAGATTGCCGATAGCAGGGTTGCCTTTTTGGGGTCTTTGGGTAGGAGAAAGCGTTCTTCTCCCTCGTTTTTCACTTCCTCTTTCGGAGTTTTTCCTAAGGAATCTGTTTGTCCTTGGACCTTACCGGTTGCTATTCCTAACCAGCAAACTGTCAGCATTAGGCTCCAAAGAAGCCCATTGAACGAAGGAGTTGGGTTGGAATAAGTCCTCATCATTAGATGATTTCTAAGATTTCAAGGATGCGGTTGAGATCGGAGGCAGAGGAAAAAGGGATTTTAATTTCCCCTTTGTTTTTTTGGTCTGTCTTTAAGACAACTTTGGTTCCAAAATGACTGGCAAGCCGCTGTTGAATTTTTGTCAATTCGTACTTTCGAACAGGGTTTAATCCAGAACTGGCGCTCTGCTTTTCGGGTTTGCCATCATTTATTGCTTTGACTAAGGCTTCTACCTGCCGAACGCTCAATTCTTCAGTAACGATTTTTTTGAAGAGCGCTAGTTGCTTATCTACATCTTCAATATTGATCAAGGCTCGCGCATGACCCATAGACAACTTGTTGTCTCGGATGGCGGCTTGAATGCTTGGAGGGAGTTTGAGTAAACGAAGGTAATTGTTGACTGTCGTTCTATTTTTTCCCACGCGATCACCCAATTCCTCTTGTTTAAGATTGCACTCTACAAGCAGCCTTTGGTAGGAATGTGCAATTTCAAGTGCATTGAGATTTTCCCGCTGAATGTTTTCAATCAAAGCCATTTCCAACATTTGCTGGTCATTGGCGGTGCGAACATAAGCCGGGATTCGGTTAAGCCCTGCTAGTTTGGAGGCTTGAAATCTTCGTTCACCCGAGATCAATTGGTATTCATTTGGAGCCAATTTACGTACCGTAATGGGCTGAATGATGCCTTGCACCTTGATCGACTCAGACAGGTCTTTCAGGGCTTCTTTATCAAAGTGTACCCTAGGTTGAAAGGGGTTGACTTGAATTTCAGTAAGCGAGATTTCAAAAATTCCTGCTTTCTGACCTTCAGGTAAAATTTCTTGCCCTTTTCCTTTAGCAGGGCTATCTTCTAAAAGGGCACCTAAGCCTCTTCCTAAAGCATTTTTCTTGGGTGATTTTGAATCAGACATGATCAATTCGTTGCTTTTTGAAGTCCATTTCTTTGTACGATTTCTCCTGCCAAATTCAAGTAAGCAATAGCACCTTTTCCGTCTGCATCAAATGAAATTACAGGAAGGCCGAAACTAGGGGACTCCGAGAGTCGGACATTCCGTGGGATGATGGTATCGAATACCATGCTTTTAAAGTGAACACGAACTTCCTCGACCACTTGATTGGAAAGACGAAGGCGAACGTCGTACATGGTCAATAGAATTCCTTCAATCCCAAGGTCTGGGTTCAACCTAGTTTGAATAATTTTAATGGTATTTAAGAGTTTGCCCAATCCTTCCAAGGCAAAATACTCGCATTGAACAGGAATAATCACAGAGTTAGCAGCGGTAAGCGCGTTGATTGTAATCAAACCTAGGGATGGGGAGCAATCGATAATAATAAAGTCATATTGGTCCTTTACGGACGCAATCACCTCCTTCATTTTCTCTTCCCGGTTGTCCATGTTGATCATTTCTACCTCTGCGCCTACCAGATCGATGTGGGAAGATACTAGGAATAAATGCTCCAAATTTGTCTTTACAATTATGGATTGGATATCGATTCCATCCACCATGCATTCATAAATGCTAGCTTCTACAGATTTTGGATCCTGGCCAAGACCTGAAGTGGTATTGGCTTGTGGGTCTGCATCGATCACAAGTGTTTTGAATTCCAAAACGGCAAGACTAGCAGCCAAATTCATTGCTGTGGTAGTTTTTCCAACTCCACCTTTTTGGTTCGCAACGGCAATAATTTTTCCCATGGTGTATATAACCAGAATTTAGAAGTCAATATTAAGCAAAATCAGGTCCAATTTTGGCAGGAACCTTCTTTTTTTGGTGAGGACTTTTGTTAAAAAAGTATAAGGTATCCGCCAGACTTCCTGCAACTGATTTTGAAGGTTGCTTAAAATAGTGAACTAAAAAAAATGGAGCTTATTTCAGCTCCATTTTACCTACTTCTTCTTTTTGGCCTCAGCCATTTTCATGGCATCCTCTAGGCGTTGTTGAAACTTTGATTTCTTTTTATCCACGTTTTTCAACTTATTCTCCTCCACTTTTTCACGGATTTTCGCGTCGTCTACAAAGAGTTTGATCAAGGCCTGCTGTCCAAACGTGAAAATATTTGAAACAAAATAATAGAAACTAAGACCTGCTGGGTAGGAGTTCAAAACAAACATAAACATTACAGGCATGATGTAACCTAAGTTTTTCATGGGTCCAGTAGCCGTGGTCAATTGATTGTTAAAATGCGTGTAGACTATCTGGGAAATGGTCATCAGCAAGGTAAACAAACTCACATGTGCCCCATAAAAAGGGATGGTGAAGGGGAGTTTGATGAATTCATCGTAGGTAGAAAGGTCCTCTGCCCACCAGAAAGATTCTTGTCTTAGCTCGATTGCATTCGGGAAGAAGAAGAACATAGCAAACAAAAATGGCATCTGCAGCAACAAGGGTAGGCAACCCGACAATGGGCTTACCCCAAGTTGAGAGAAGAGCTTCATCTGCTCCTGCTGCATCTTGGTTGGATCGTCTCCGTATTTTTCCTTCAATTCATCTATCTCTGGTTTAATTACCCGCATCTTAGCCATTCCTATGTAGGATTTGTAAGTCAAGGGAGATAGGGCAAGTTTGATCAAAAGCACGATCAGAATAATGATGATGCCGTAACTGTCGAAGTATTTCTCTAAAAATTCAAATAGGTGGACTACAATATATTTATTTACCCAACTC
>JBANGF010000071.1:0-5867 GCA_037975655.1 Bacteroidota bacterium
TCATTCGCGAATTCTCTACCCCAGTCTCTGTGGAAAGTGGGGTAGTGGAAACTCCTTCCTTTCAAGATACCAAGGCGCTAAAAACGACCATTCCTTTTTTTAAGAATAACGAGCTCAATTACGAGGATTTTTTAGGATTCTTAGGTGATTCCATGACTCCAATTCTGTACATTTTTGTCGCAATTTTCATCATTACGGCAGTTTCCAATGGTGCCAATATTACGGATGGTATCGATGGGCTTGCCGCAGGAACCTCTGCCATCATTGGTTTGACCATTGCCATTTTTGCCTACTTGAGCGGTAACGCGATTTTTTCGCAATACCTCAACATCATGTATATCCCCAACTCTGGGGAACTAGTGATTTTTACCGCCGCCTTCATTGGTGCCTGCGTGGGATTTCTCTGGTACAACTCGTACCCTGCTCAAGTATTTATGGGGGACACTGGGTCATTGATGCTAGGTGGGGTGATCGCTGTATTGGCTTTGACACTTCGAAAAGAACTTCTTATCCCTATTCTCTGTGGGATATTCTTGGTAGAAAACTTGAGCGTCATGATTCAGGTGGCCTACTTCAAATACACGAAGCGGAAATATGGAGAAGGACGGCGAGTATTTTTGATGTCCCCACTCCATCACCATTACCAGAAAAAAGGAATTCACGAATCCAAGATCGTTACCCGTTTTTGGATTGTTGGGATTTTACTTGCAGTAGTCACACTAGCCACCCTCAAACTAAGGTAAGAACATGAATCGCCTAGTCGTCCTCGGAGCCGGAGAAAGTGGGTTGGGAGCAGCATTGCTCGCCAAGCGGGAGGGCTATGCCGTTTTTGTTTCCGATGGAGGAAGCATTGGGGAGGCACGCAAAGCGCAACTTCAGACTGCTGGGATCGAATTTGAAGAAGGTAACCACGACGAGGCTCGCATTTTGGAGGCCGACTTGATCATCAAAAGCCCAGGGATCCCCACTACGGTTTCAATCGTGCAGCAGGCGATTAATCGAGGGATTTCCGTAGTAGATGAACTGGAATTTGCCAGTCGTTACAGCAATGGGAAGGTGATCGCAATTACGGGTACCAATGGAAAAACGACCACCACCTTGTTGACCTACCACCTTCTGAAAGAAGCGGGATGGGATGTAGGGCTTGCTGGAAATGTAGGCAAAAGTTGGGCTGGACAATTAGTGGAAGGGGATCATGCCTGGTGGGTAATCGAGATCTCCAGTTTCCAGATTGATGGTTTGGTAAATATGAAACCGCACATTGCCCTACTGACCAACATCACTCCAGATCACTTGGATCGCTACAGTTACCAGATGGAACAGTACATCGATTCCAAGATGGCTTTGTTCAAAAACATGAATCAGGCCGATATGGCAATTTTCAACTTGGAAGACCCATATTCCAAGACTGGACTTGACCGATCGCCTATTCAGGCTTCGAGGTATGGAATTTCTTTGGAAGGAAAGCCTAGCCAAGGAGGGTTTAATGACAGGGATGAATTGGTATTCCAAGTAGCCGGTGCTCAGGCAACTATTCCTGTGGCTGCCTTGACCATTCAAGGGAAACACAATTTGCTTAATGCTTTGGGTGCTGGAGTAGCCGCACTCTTGGCGGGATTGTCTGAGCAGCAGTTGCTCAGCGGCTACCCAACCTTTAAAAATGCAGCGCACCGCATGGAAGTCGTTCGGGTATTGGATGGGGTTCGCTATGTAAACGACAGCAAAGGCACCAATGTAGAAGCTACGTTTTATGCGCTTGGCAGCTACAAAGAACCTATGGTGTGGATCGCGGGAGGGGTGGACAAGGGCAACGATTATTCAGTATTAACTCCCTTGGTAGTGAATGGTCAGGTGAAGGCCTTGATCTGCTTGGGCAAGGACAATTCGAAATTAAAAACTGCATTTGCCCCGCACATTGGACAAATCCGAGAAACACAAGACTTGAAAGAAGCAGTGTCTTGGGCTCAGGAAATCGCCGAAGATAAAGAGGTAGTCCTCTTATCCCCAGCCTGCGCAAGCTTTGACTTATTCAAGAATTACGAAGATCGAGGAGATCAATTTAAAGCAGAAGTGCTAGCGTTAACTCAAAAACAAAGTGCATGAACCAGGTTAGAGCATGGATAGATGAGCAATTCAAAGGTGATCCAATCATTTGGGCCATCGTGATTTTGCTATCAATGTTGAGTATTCTGGTGGTGTATTCGGCAACCGGCACTTTGGTGTACCAGGATAAGGATGTGGATACCGAGCAGTATTTATTCAAGCACTCCAAACTAATTCTCGCCTCCTTGGTGGTGATGTGGCTGGCGCATAAAATCCCCTACCGTAAGTATGCGCTCTATGCGCGCCTATTCATGTTCCTTTCCATTCCCTTGCTTTTGGTTACCTATTTGTATGGCTCTACCATCAATGAGGCCAATCGCTGGTTAGTAATTCCTGTAATCAATCAGGCTTTTCAACCTTCGGATTTGGCCAAACTTTCTCTGATCGCGGCTTTGGCAGCTATGCTGGCCAAGCGTCAAAGTAACATCAAAGATCTGACTGGAACTCTACTTCCTATCATCATTTCCATTGGGATCATTAGTGCCTTGATTGGGATGGCCAATATGTCTACGGCAATTTTACTCCTGATTACCTGCTTGTTGATTATGTTCATCGGCCGGGTACCTATGCAGCACCTTGCTTTAGTAGTGATGGTTGGGATCTTAGGACTTTCCGTAGCCATGATGACAGGCCAACGAAAAGACACCTTTATGACGAGAATTGAAACCTTTTTGGATTCCAAAGACGATGACAGCAAGGTTCCATTTCAGGCAGAGCAGTCTTACATCGCCATTGCCACAGGAGGGATTACGGGTAAAGGGCCTGGAAATAGTGAGCAACGAAACACCCTTCCTCACCCCTATTCAGATTTTATCTATGCCATTATTTTGGAGGAATACGGCATGGTCGGCGGAGTATCTGTGCTCTTCCTATACCTCGCGCTTCTCTACCGAGGCATGCGCATTGTTGCCAATTCCAACAAAGCCTTCGGAGGTCTATTATCCGCGGGGCTGAGTTTTGCCTTAGTCATTCAAGCCTTGGTCAATATGGCCGTGGCCGTGGGATTAGGCCCGATTACAGGACTTCCGCTTCCCTTGCTCAGCATGGGAGGGACCTCCTTGATATTTACTGGTACGGCCTTGGGTATTATCCTTAGCGTCAGTCGAGGAGACCACCAAGAAGAGGGCAGTGCCTCTGGTGAAACGAATAAAAAAGGAAATCAATTACGAACTGCATAACCTGAACCCTATCAAAACAGGAGCAACATATCGAATTCTCATCAGCGGTGGAGGCACCGGTGGACACATCTACCCAGCCCTAGCCATTGCGAATGCCTGGATGGACAAACATCCAGAATCGGAGATTCTATTTGTAGGCGCTCAGGGCAAAATGGAAATGCAGAAAGTGCCTGAGGCTGGCTATTCCATAAAAGGTTTACCAGTGGCAGGTCTTCAACGCAAGTTGACCCTTGCCAATTTAAGTTTCCCAATCAAACTCTGGAGAAGCCTTCGCATGGCTTCGAAAATCGTCAAGGAGTTTCAGCCTCAGTTAGTCGTAGGGGTAGGAGGCTATGCCAGTGGGCCAGTGCTCTATGCAGCTCAGAATAAAGGAATTCCTACACTCCTTCAGGAACAAAATTCCTATGCAGGATTGACCAATAAACTATTGGCCAAGAAGGCGGCAAAGATATGTGTTGCCTATCCGGAGATGGAGCGATTTTTTCCTAAAGAGAAGCTAAAACTCACAGGGAATCCTGTTCGAAAGGATTTACTTGACTTGGCTGGAAAAAGGGAACAAGGAATTCAAGTATTTGGATTAGACCCAAATCGCAAAACTGTTTTTGTTTTGGGAGGATCCTTGGGTGCTCGTACGCTTAATCAGGCTATGCTCAAGCACATGGTAGACTTGGAAAAAGAAGGCTACCAAGTGTTGTGGCAAAGTGGAAAATTTTATTTCAAGGACATGGAAGTGGCCCTTGACAAGGCGGGATTGACACACATCCATTTGCGGGAATTTATCCGTGAGATGGATTTGGCCTATGCCGCAGCCGATGTGATTGTGTCTCGCGCAGGAGCGTTATCCGTTTCTGAGCTCTGCCTGGTAGGGAAGCCAGTCATCTTTATTCCTTCGCCAAATGTAGCCGAGGACCATCAAACCAAAAACGCGAATGCATGCGTGAGGCAGGGGGCAGCAGTGCTCCTAGCCGATGCCGATGCAGTTGGGAAGTTTAAAGAATACATTGACGACTTGCTACAGCATGAGGAGAAAGCTCAGTCGCTAGCAACAGCCATCAAAAAAATGGCCATGCCGGATGCGGCAAATGCCTTAGTACATGAACTTGAACTGCTTTTAAAATGATCGCAAAAGGGGTACATAGCGTATTTTTTCTTGGAATCGGCGGCATAGGCATGAGTGCCTTGGCGCGCTGGTTTCAGCAGGAAGGCTATGCCGTGGCGGGTTACGACAAGACCCCTTCCCCGCTTACAGATGCGCTGGTGGAAGAAGGGATGGAAGTCATTTTTGCCGATCAGGTAACCGCTGTTCCTGCCCAATTCCGGGAGCGTCCGGAGGAGGTATTGGTGGTCTGGACTCCAGCGATTCCAAAAGATTCTCCTTTGCTTCACTTTTTCCAGCAGGGATTCCTATTGAAGAAAAGAGCAGAGGTATTGGGGATGATTACCAAAGACCAGTACACCATTGCGGTAGCGGGTACTCATGGCAAGACCAGTACCTCCTCCTTGGTGGCGCACTTGTTGAAGTCAGCAGGCAAAGCAGTCACCGCTTTCTTGGGGGGTATTACACAGAATTACAATAGCAACCTGATTCTTTCTGGTAAGTCCAAAGAGGCGCTTGTGGTGGTGGAAGCAGATGAATTTGATCGTTCCTTCCTTCACCTGCACCCAAATGAAGCCGTATTGACGAGTGCAGATCCAGACCATTTGGATATCTATGGAGATGAGCAGACGATATTGGAAGGTTTCCGACAGTTTTTGTCTTTGGTGGACAAAAAAGGGAAGGTGTACCTACAAAGTCATGCGTACTACCGCCTAGGAGATCAGGGTATTACCTCTTCCAACCTCCGGGAATATGGTCTTCGATCGGATGGCATACATGCTGAAAATATTGTAGCGAAACCCAACTCCTTTGTTTTTGATTACATAGGCAGCAAAAATCAAATCAAAGGACTTGAATTGGCTATTCCCGGTTTCCACAATGTGGAAAATGCCCTTGCTGCCATTGCCATTGCGCTCGACCATGGCGTAGATGAAGGTCAAATCCGAGAAGGAATCAAAAGTTTCCGTGGAGTGAAGAGACGTTTTGAAATACACTCTTCCATCCCAGGGAGAATCTACATTGATGACTATGCGCACCACCCTGAAGAGATTAAGGCTTGCTTGAGTTCGGTACGCGCCATGTACCCGTCCCAACAGATGACGGTGATTTTTCAGCCACACCTTTTTACCCGTACCCGAGATTTTGCTACTGGATTTTCGGAGAGCCTATCCCTAGCCGATGAGGTGGTATTATTGCCCATCTATCCAGCGCGTGAGCTTCCTATCCCAGGAGTAGTTTCGGAAATGCTTTTGGAGGACATACAGACCAGCAAGAAGTTGGTTATTGAGAAGACCGAGGTGATGGATTTCTTGGCAGCCTCTTCTCCCGAGGTACTGGTCACCCTGGGTGCAGGAGATATCGACCGACTAGTCCCTGGAATAGCGGCTTGGACACATTCTAGACCTAACCCTACGCAATCATGAATATGGCAAAGGTGAAAAAGGTACTCGGAATTGTGTTGCTCTGCCTTACGGCAGGGGGCTACATTG
>JBANGF010000079.1:0-3794 GCA_037975655.1 Bacteroidota bacterium
CAAAGCGAGAAATATTGGTATCCTGCAAGGTGTTGAAAACAACCTGCAGATTGAGTCTTTTCTTCAAACCGACGCCGTGGTCAATCCAGGCAACTCGGGGGGAGCATTGGTAAATTTGGCAGGTGAACTTATTGGAATCAATACTGCCATTGCCTCTAGTACGGGCACCTTTAATGGGTATTCCTTTGCTGTACCGAGTTCTTTGGTGAAAAAGGTAATGGACGATTTATTGAACCATGGAGCGGTGCAGCGTGGACTTTTGGGTGTGCAAATCCAGGATGTAAGTCCTGAATTGGCAGACTACTTGGGTAAGAAATTTCCAGTAGAGCAAGGGGTATACGTAGGGGGGGTAAATGATAATTCTGCTGGGAAAGAAGCTGGCCTAAAGGAAGGGGATATTATCGTAGGAATTGACGGTAAGACGGTAAATAATGTGGCTAACCTTCAGGAATTGGTGGCTAGAAAACGCCCTGGAGATAAAGTGGAAGTGAGTTACCTACGAGATGGAAAAGCGTCAAAGACCACTGCTACCCTAAAGAACTTCTCAGGAGATACGAATATTGTCAAAAAAGAACCATCAAAAGTTTTGTCTTTTGATGGATTGCAATTGGAAGATGTCAAGCAGCAAACCAAAGAGCAATTAAAAATTACAGGTGGTGCGGTGATCAAGTCCAATGCCAATGAGGCATGGAGAGCAGCAGGAGCGCGTAATGGATTTATCATCACATCCGTAATCTCGGATAAGGGCCGTAAGCGGGTAAATAGCGCACAAGAAATGATTGACTTTTTGGAGGACTCCAAAGGGGAAGAGATCGTGGTATTGGGCATGTTCCCGGATGGTACCGAATATTACTTTGAAGTGAAAACAGAATAAGGAGTTCTCCTTCTATTAGGAGTATCAATTAAACCGGAGCAATCCGGTTTTTTTTGTTTCTGATTTTGCTTACATTTTAATGTTCAAACCCAAAATCACCATGAAAAAAATCCTGAGTTATTGCCTACTATACCTTGGTTTAGGGGTCACAGTTTTTGCACAAACCATCAGTCAAGCAGGCAGCAACCCTGTTCCTGGAATTTCAAAAGACCGAATCGCTAAAATCGATTTGATGCTCGAAGAAGCCATCAAAACGGATGAGATTCCTGGTTTGGTAGCCATGATCGTAAAAGATGGAAAGATTGTTTATCACGCTGCCAAAGGTTTTGCTGATGTAGGTGACGGGAAAAAGATGGAGAAAAACTCCATTTTCCGTATTGCATCGCAAACCAAGGCAATCACTTCCACAGCTATCCTAATGTTGTATGAAGAGGGAAAAATTCAGTTGGACGATCCGATTTCCAAGTACATTCCTGAATTTGCCAATCCCCAGGTTTTGGTTTCTTTCCGCTATGCGGATAGCAGTTACACCAGTAAGCCGAGCACTAAGGTCATTACCATTCGTCACCTGCTTACCCATACTTCGGGCTTAGGCTATGGGGTGATTGATGGAGACGAGCGTATGAAAATGATCTACCACAAAGCAGGTGTAATTGACCTTTTTACCACTGAAAAAATCACCATTGGTGAAAGCGTAAAGCGTCTTGCCAAACTGCCTTTGCACCACGAGCCGGGAGCCAAATACACCTATAGTGAAGGATTAGATGTTTTGGGCTATTTGATAGAAGTCGTTACTGGAAAGCCATTTGATGTGTTTTTGAAGGAACGAATTTTTGACCCACTTGGCATGAATGATACGCGATTTTACCTCAATGAAGCCCAAGGAGAGCGTCTAGTGGATGTCCACACCTACAAGGAAGGCAAATGGCAAGAGTATCCTGTTACCTTTTATGACCCAGCCTATCCAAAAACAGGAGCTAGGACTTTCTTTTCCGGAGGTGCTGGCTTATCTAGCACTACGGAAGATTATGCCAAATTCCTGCAAATGTACCTGAATGGGGGAAGTTACAATGGTGTGCGATTGTTAAGCTCCCTTACCATCCAAACGGCTATGAAAAATCAGGTGGGTGACCTTTGGAATTCCACTAAATATTATGGTTTAGCTTTCGGTGTTGTGACTGATAAAGGGGAAGCTCAAGGGGGTCAAGGAAGCGAAGGTACTTTTGACTGGGGAGGATATTTTAATACGCAGTATTTTGCAGATCCCAATCATAAGGTTATTGGATTGCTCTTCAAACAAACTTCAGGTGCTGGCAAGGGCGATCAGACAGGTTGGAAGTTTAGACAAATGGTCTTTAGCGCAGTGGAGTAATTGGTAAAACAATTGATCAGAAACCCCTTAGCGAATATATAATTCGTTAAGGGGTTTCTTTTTAGGAATTTAAACTGTTTAAATCTGTTGTAACGGCTATCTTTTTTTGAAAAAATCAAATTGATTGAAAATACATTTTTTAAGCTATAAATTTAAAATAAATCAATTAAAGTGATTTTTTATTAATAATATCATAATATTATACCGAATTTATTGGCAAAATAGTCAACACAAAAATATCCTAATTTATCCTTTGTCTTTTCCCTTCATTTTGCCGTTTTGAGAGAAGTTTGAATCTGAGTGAAAGTAGAATTCGGTGGATGAATAAAGAAAGCTAGGGGTAAGTCTAAATTGAACCCTCATTTTTATAGAAAAGATGGAAAAATATTCAAATCAATTGACTGACCAATTCAGGAGGCAGGTTGCCGATAAATACACGATTTACAACAGTTTATTTGCGGCACTTCCCTATTCTGGGGTAGCCAATGCGGGTGCATTATTACCTGTTTTACTACAAGCCTGTGAGAAAGGGTATGAGAAGGAAAAATCGCCAGCCGAGATTATTGATTATTTTTTTAGCCAGCATACAGAGGTTAGGAGTGAACAAGAAAAATTGGATCATCTGTTTAAATATGTCCAATACATTGAAAGACAGGTGGTACTTTTTGATGCGATTGAAGATGCTGCCTTTTCTAGCCTACATGATAATAAAGGTGTTGGAAGTTTAAAATCAATACTACGAGATGCGAGGCTTCTAAAAAAATCATCCTTAATTTCTAAAAAACTCGAAAAATTCAAGTTAAGGCTCGTATTGACAGCGCATCCGACTCAATTTTACCCTGCCAATGTGCTGGGAATTATTCATGACATGGGTGAAGCGATTGCCAAAAATGATTTCAATGCAATCAGCCAATTTATCCAGCAACTAGGTTTGACCCCATTTTTTAATAAAAAACAACCTACCCCTGCAAATGAGGCAATCACCCTGATGTGGTTTCTAGAAAACGTGTTTTACCATTCCATTGGTGCTATCTATACCAAAATTGTAACAGAGGTTTTTGAAGGGGAGTATTCAGGTCAAAATAACTTTATAGAACTTGGATTTTGGCCAGGAGGGGATCGGGATGGGAATCCTTACGTGAATGCCGACACCACTCGGTTTGTAGCCAAATCCTTACGAAGCAGCATTATTGTTTGCTATTACAGAGATATACGAAAATTAAAAAGGAAGTTGACTTTCTCTGAAGTGGATGTTTTAATCAACGAATTAGAGACTAAGCTTTATGAAAATGTCTTCACCCCTGAGCAAGCAACACCAATCACTAAAGAGGAAATTTTAGCTTGTTTAGAAAAAATAAAGGACTTAGTAGTTGAGCGAAGTTATTCCATGTATTTACCAAAACTGGAAAGCTTGATTCATAAAGTCCGGCTGTTTGGTACACATTTCGCATCTTTAGATATCAGACAAGATAGCCGAATCCATCATCAAGTGTTGGTAGATGTGCATCAAACACTTCAAAAAAAGGATGGGAAAGGGATATTGCCAGC
>JBANGF010000113.1:0-7353 GCA_037975655.1 Bacteroidota bacterium
AGCGGAGCATTCCTGCACTGGGTGTTTCTCCCCCTTCGGGAAAATTAGAACATAGTTCCAAGCGATCAATGCCGAACTGAGCGGCCTCCAAGGAAGCCTGCAAATTGAAAACGGGTGCTTCTAAGAGGATACTCATGCCTTAAAATAACTAGCCGCATCAATCAATACATTGCCTGAGGCTGTGGCTTGCGCATAGTTGAATCCTGGATGAACTGCATAGGCACCTACTTCCCCCTCCTTATTGATGGCCAAAAAACCCGCTTGAATGTCTTTGATATTTTTGTTTTTGGCCACCAAACGACGAACCGCCTCTTCGCAAGCGGCTTGAGGACTTCTTCCCTGACGCATCAGTTCTACTATTAAAAAACTGCCGCAGATCCTAATGATCGATTCTCCCAAGCCAGTCGCCGTAGCAGCACCTACTTCATCGTCCACAAATAGCCCAGCACCAATGATTGGGCTATCGCCTATCCTACCATGCATCTTGTAAGCCAAGCCACTGGTAGTGCAGCTTCCCGCCAATTTTCCTGAGGCATCCAATCCTATCATTCCGATCGTGTCGTGATTTTCGATATTGATAATCGGCTTGTATTGGCTAGTCACCTTCCATTTATCGTATTCCACCTGCGCTTTGGGGCTTAATTTTTCCTTTTCCATCGGGAAGCCTTGTGCAATGGCAAACTGACGCGCACCATCTCCCGCAAGCATCACGTGAGGGGTTTTCTCCATCACCGCTCTCGCAAGCGAAATGGGATGCTTGACTTGTCTGACAAAAGCCACTGACCCACAAGATCCGTCTCCCAACATAATGGAAGCATCCAGGGTGGTAATCCCTTCCCGATCAGGCAAACCTTGAAGGCCTACAGATAGGTTTTCTAGATCCAACTCCGTATTTCGCACCCCGGCCTCCACTGCATCCAAGAGGCTCCCCGTTTCCTTTAATTTGGCCCAGGCATCTGCATTGGCAGGAATTCCATGGTTCCAAGTTGAAAGGATAATCGGTTTAGTTCCTGCAGTTTTTTTGGCAGGCGCTGCTTGTGCTTCCAGGGTGGATAGTCCGGGTATCAAGAGGGCCGAGCCCAACAAGGATTGCTTGATAAACTTTCTTCTTTGCGACATGGGTTGTACTTTAGAATCTGGAAGACAAATTATCAATTTTGCTCCAAATTACCCCTTCCTTTTATCAAATCTCCCAATAAATCCATGAGACCCTACATCCTGAAAGAAGCCAGCTGGAAATCCCTCCAAACTTTTCGCTACGAGCTTGCCGTTTTGCCATGGGGAGCCACCGAGGCGCACAATTACCACCTTCCCTACGGCACAGATGTCTATGAAGCAGACTCCGTTGCAGCAGAAGGCGCTCGGAAAGCCTGGGAAAAAGGCCATAAAGTAGTCGTCCTTCCTACTGTCCCCTTTGGCGTAAATACCGGGCAATCGGACATTTACTTGGATCTCAACCTTAATCCCAGTACGCAACTGCTGATTCTTCAGGATTTGATTGACGTATTTCAGCGACAGGGACTCAAAAAACTATTGATTTTGAACAGCCATGGTGGAAACAACTTCCAGCCCATGCTACGTGAATTGGGATTGAAATACCCAGACATGCTCCTATTCACCTGCAATTGGTTTCAGGCGCTCGATAAGTCCGCCTATTTTGAAGAAGGAGGTGATCATGCAGATGAAATGGAAACTTCCTTGATTCAATTCCTTCACCCAGATTTAGTGTCTCCATTAGCTGAAGCAGGCGATGGAGCGGAGAAAAAATCAGTGATCCGAGGCATCCGTGAAAAGTGGGCCTGGGCCGAACGAAAGTGGTCGGAAGTGTCCGAAGATACGGGCATCGGAAATCCAAAAAAAGCGTCTCCTGAAAAAGGAAGACGCTATTTTGAGGATGTGACGAACAAGGTCTCAGACCTGATCGGCGACATTTGCCAGGCTAAGGCGGGAGAATTGTACCGTTAATTACTTGGTTAAAGGAAGTGCACTTACCTCCCCTTTGTAGTTGATTTTCGTGGCTGATTTTAGTCCTAAAGGCAGGTGAAGGGTACGACTGGATTGCGAACCAAAGCCCGCACCATAACTTGTATCTATACGTTGTTTTTTGCCGTTGGCGAGCACCAACTCCACCGCCATCGCATCGGCTGGAACCTGCAAGAGACTAGTCCCTTGTTGAAACTTAGCCGCAAAGGCCAATAATTTGGATCTATTTTGCGAAGCAATGTAAAGAGCTTCCCCTCCACTTCGTGTAAGTTTGACCAAAGCCTTGGCATCCCCAGGAACTACAAAACCGCTTTCTCTTGCAGGAATAGAGGTGAAACCTCCTTTCCCATCGCCAACAAATACCCAGCCTATGGAGGCATCAAGCCTTCCAATAAATACTTCATTGCCGTAATCATTTCCGACCTGAATTAGGTCAAGGAACCCATCTTGATTGATATCTTCAGCTAGCATTCCATTCATCGGTGCCAACTGCGCTTGCCAAGGCAATTCATGAAGGGTAAACTTTCCGTTCCCCAAATTCTCTACCCAAACAGAACGATCGTAATTTCCAGTGAGTACGCGTGCATCCTTCTTCTCTTCTTCGGTAAAGAAGGTTTGATCGGTACTCAAGGCAAAGTATTTGTAGCGATCAAATTTGCGTCTGAACATGGGACTCTGTCCAATCAAATCATCCCAGAAGTGGGTAGGATAAGCTTGGTAATCCCCGCCAATTTTGGATTTGTAATAGGCAAAAGACACAGGATCTACGGAGCCATTGGCATCAAAATCTTTTGCATAAACCTTGTAAGGACGGGCAGCAGAAGGATGAAATGGATTGTTGCCACCAATATTCCCCACCACCCAATCCGAATCTCCATCCTGATCCAAATCGGCAGAGATGATGCTATTCCACCAGCCGCTGAATTCTTCCAGGCCAGTAGTTTTGGATAGTTCAAAGCGATTACCCGTATTCAGAAACAGCGTAATCGGCATCAGTTCTCCTACCACCACCAAATCTACTTTTCCATCACGATTCACATCTGACCAAAGCGCATCCGTAAGCATCCCTAGGTTCTCCAATTCGGGAATCCAAACTTTAGTCACATCGGCCAACTTGCCCTTCTCGTTTTTCAACAAGAAAGATTTCTCAGGGAGCGGATATTGCCCAATGGGCGCACGTCCACCTACAAATACATCCACAAACCCATCTCCATCGAAGTCTGCCCCTCGTACCACCGAGCCATTGCCTACTGCGATGGAAGAACTAGGATCCAACTTAAAATTGCCTTTTCCATCGTTGAAATATACCCGATCCTGGTATTCTGGAGCTCCAGGCACAAATTCAGCACTGCCTGATAACAGGTACAAGTCCAAATCTGCATCGTTATCCAAATCTACTAAGAGCACACCTGTCACCTCTTGGGTGATGCTTTCTCCAGCAGGAAGAAGGTTTTTCTGGGTAAAGGATCCATTCCCGTTTTGGCTGTACCAAACTGGAGCAAATCCGGAAGAAGAGCCAACCACCAAATCTTCTCTACCATCTCCATTCAAATCGCCCACAGCAAGTGTAGGACCATACTGAGAGAGTTTATGAGGAATAGTTCGCTGGATATTGTAATCGATTTTATCTACCTCCTGATGCACATAACTGATGCCTAAGGAATCAGAAACTTCCGTAAATGCTTGGTTTCTTTTACCCAAATCAGCTAAAGCAACTGCTGCAGTTCCTGGACCTGCTTGGGCGTAACCAATTTTCAGTACTTGATTGGCAGGAACTTGCTTTTGGGTACTGACTTTTCCATCCGCCCATTTCACCAAGACCTCATCTACCACCGAGGCAGAATCCAAGCCAAAATGAAGGACAGGTTCGGTGGAAGACATGTAGCCCCGAACGACTTGCATTTCTTGGTAGCCCAACTTTCCATTTCCAAACTTCACCCAAACCTTAGCTCCTAATCCATCAGCATTGTTTTTTGGGCCTTGTAATTTGATGCGAAGGTAATTTGGCTTTTTCTCCTGCTGATTCAGTGTATTTTCAAAGACAAAGGCCGGATCATTGATGTTGTTGACCACGTAATCCAAATCTCCATCCAAATCCAAATCCAAGATCACCGCTCCATTAGAGAAGGAAGGTTGACTCAATCCCCAAGCTTGACCTACATCTTCAAAAGCAAGATTGCCTTTGTGCTTGTAGGCATAGTTTGGAATTTTTACGATTGGAATGGAATCCAAGAGCTGCCGAGTAGAGGCAATATTTCCTACATCCGCACGGTAGTTCGCAAAATCCTTGTCAGTAATGTCTCGCGGAAATCCATTGGTGATCAAGAGATCCCTATTTCCGTCGTTGTCTACATCTGCAAATAATGGGGCCCAACTCCAATCGGTTTGATAGACCCCTGCAAACATACCCACCTCACTGAATGGAACGCCAGGACCATTGTTGATATGTAGCATGTTGCGTACATACTGGTACTCGTAGCCAAACTCCTCGTTGTTGAGGTAGGTTTGGTAGACGTTTTTGCCAATGGTGGTTTTTTTGCGGTAGCTGTCCTCACCGAGCATGTCAATCGTAATCAAATCGGGAAGCCCATCGTTATTCACGTCAGACATGTCCGACCCCATGGAAAACTGGCTTTGGTGACGCAATAAGTCCTTAGTTTGATTGGTAAAGGTTCCGTTTTGGTTGTTGATGTAGAGGATATCGTTGGTGATGTAGTCGTTGCTTACGTGGATATCGGGCCAACCATCGTTGTTTACATCGCCAATCGCCAAGCCCAAGCCGAATCCTTCGTATCGAATACCTGCTTCCAGCGTGACATTGGTAAATGTTCCATCTCCATTATTCCGGTAAAAGGAATCGTTATTGACTGCAGATCCATCCGTTACTTTTGCTCTGAAGTTGGTTGGCTTTGCTGCCAATTGTTCGTTGTTAAGCACATAGAGATCCAAGTCTCCATCCAAATCGTAATCCAAAAATGCTGCCCCCATGGAATTCCCTGGGTCGGCTATTCCGTATTGGCTAGCCATTTCTTTGAAGGAAATCTTTCCTTGGGCATCTTTACCTTGGTTCACAAAAAGAAGGTTATTCCGCTCTCCAGGTCCTTTTTTCATAGCAGCTGCCACATAAATATCCGACCAGCCATCCTGATTGATGTCTACCACAACAGCTCCCGTACACCATTTATCTGCCGCAAGTATCCCCGCTTCTTCGGACACATCTTGGAAAGAAAACTCACCCTGATTTAAGTAAAGTCGATTGGCAACCTGATTTCCTGTGAAAAAGAGGTCGGGCAGTCCGTTGTTATCAAAATCCGCTGTAGCTACTCCTCCACCATTGAAAATGTATTCGTCGGTAAGGATATTGAAACTGTCCGTTTCATTAATTTGGTTATTGAAGTCAATTCCGGTCTCCTCAGGCGTCTTGAGTACAAAAAGAGTGTCCTCAGATTGACAGGAAACAAACAGCAAGGCAAGTATTGCAACAAGAAGTAGGGTGTAGAATCTCATCAAGGAAAGCATAAAATAGGAAGTAGAAAAATAACACATTCCCCTTGGTAAAAAAATGGGCCAAAGCAGATTGGACAAAAAAAAAGAGAAGGTCAAAAATGACCTTCTCTTTAAAAACTATTCAATCAGTAGATTAGAAACCTGGGTTTTGAACCAAGATATCTTTTCCTACCAAGTCAATTTGATCTTGAGGAATTGGAACCCACTTAAAGTTAGAAGAATACTTAGCTCCACCTAAGGCAGAAGCCAATTTCACCCCATCGTAAGCAAAGTAGAAATCCAATTCTGCTTGGGCAGTACCCCAACGCTGAAGGTCATAGAAACGGTGACCTTCCATACCCAATTCAAGCAAACGCTCCATACGAACAGCCGTTCTTGCTGCATCCTTATCGGTCCAAGCAGCAGTATAGTTACTGATTTTGTAGTTAGCAGCATTGGAACCATCTCCACGCTTTAGGAAAGAATTGGCGGCTCTTGTACGTACACGATTGACATATTCACGTGCTTTTTCCAAGCTACCTACTTCGATTTCTGCCTCTGCAGCGAGCAATAGGATGTCTGCAAAACGGATGATCATGAAGTTGATCCCGGTGTAGCCAGGTGTCCAAGAAGAGTTGTCCTGGAAGGTACCAGACTCAGACTTCGCATAGACATACTTCTTAGGAGAGTAAGGACCTGCATTTGGTTGGTTACGGATCCAAGCTTGACCTGGGTGATCCATCCAATCCAAATAAGGAATACCTCTACGACCTACCGTATGATCCAAACGTGGGTCAAGTTCCCCAGCTTCTGGCGTAAATGCAGCACCTGAAGCCACACCCATGTCGTTTTTCACCTCTCTTGCAGCAGTATTGTAAGATCTATCCAACAATGGAAGACCATCCACAGTTCTAAATGCATTCACGAAAGTGAAGCTTGGCTGGAAGAAACCGCAGCAGTTACCTGGACCTGCAGGACCGGTATTGTATGGGAAGTTCAAGTCAAACTCTGGGTTTGCATTGTTTACAGAACCTGTGTTGGCAGCAGACTGATACGCCCAGATGGATTCCTGGTGGTTATCGTTCTTGCCACGGAACATGTCATCGTAGTAAGGAACTAAACCGTACTTCAAACCATTGGAAGTAACTCCATTAGCAATCACATCGTCAAACAAGGCTTTTGCTTTAGTATATTCCTTGGTATACATGTACACTTTCGCCAAGTACGACTTCGCCGCCCATACGTTTACTCGACCTACTTGAGGCTGAGTCGCAGGAAGCTTGGAAACTGCATATTCGAGGTCTGCAATGATGAATGGCCAAAGTGACTTGTCATTCTTCACTTTTTCAAGACCAGAGCCGTAATCTACGGTTTCGTCCACATAAGGAGTCTTGTCGTAATCACGAGCGAGCTCAAAATAGAAGTGTGCTCTCAAGAATCTAGCTTGTGCAGAAAGTCGAGCCTGATCAGCAGCAGTCACAGTTGAACCTGCCTTGGTCAATAGTCTCAATACGTTGTTTGCTCGCGCAATACCTTCGTAGCACACATTATACTTTGCTCCGATATCCCCTCCAGCAGCGTTGTTTTCAAAACGCTGAATGGGGTTGATTGACGTAAAGTCACCTGGGTCAGTACCTTTATTGGCCTCACCCCCACGAATACTTCCCCACACCCAGTTGGATGGAGATCCTAATCTGTTGCCACGTCCATTTACTTGGGAGTAGGCCGCGATCAACGATGCATCTAGACCAGCTAAAGAAGTAAGCTGATTTTCAGACAACTGACCAACCGGCGGAACTTCCAAAAACTGCTCGCTACAACTCACTGCTACAAGCATCGCTCCGGATGCAAGCAGGGCACCGATTTTTAATTTAAAATTGTTCA
>JBANGF010000162.1:0-3902 GCA_037975655.1 Bacteroidota bacterium
CAAACTGTTTTTTCTTCCAGCGTCAGCCATTCCCCATCTACCTGGTAGCGGGAAGGATCCTCGGGATCTACCTCGAGTTGGTACAGGTCCAGCAAGTCGGGGGAGTTGACTGTATGTGCCCAGCCCAAGTGCTCGTTGACTCCATGGAAGATCATGGCCCCTCCGGGAAAAAGTCCTCCAAGGGCATTCCAGCCTTCTTCCGAATGGATGTGTGCCTCATACCAGGCCACGGGTCCTTCCAAAGGTTGGTGGGAGTTGATCGCCAAAAATGCCTCACCGGAATCGGTCCGTGAGGGGTGGATGGCAATGGCATTGGAGCCTTTGGGAAGGGAGTCTTCTGCGATTTTGGGAACGGTACCCTTGAAGATTGCCTGTACCGCTCTGTCTGCCCCTGCCATTTGCGCCAAGGAGAGAATGTAGGCTGAACTGATTTCTTGAGGCGTAATGGGAAATGCTGGTGCATAGAGAAGTTCCTCCGGGTGGTGAAAAGCATAGTCATTCAAGCCTGCAGCATAGCCTTCCAATACTTTTTTGAATTCTGGGGAAAAACTCGATTCGTACTTGGCCTTGGCAATTTCTTTGGTGTCTAAGAGGTGCACAAAAAAATCAATGGCTGCTCCTTCTTCTCCAAATACCCTACCGGCCAGACCTTTTCCGGCAAGCACTGTTTTTTGGATGGTTTCAAAGTCATCTTCGGCGTGTGCCCAAGCGAGGCCATAAGCGGCATCCGCATCGGATTGTCCGAAAATATGGGGAACCCCAAATTCATCTCGAGCGATTTGGATGTTTTTTGTATTCCAGCCCGAATGCTGGTGAATCCGCTGGCAGGAGATCAGGAAGATCCCTATCAGAAAAAGGAGGCTTGTGTTTTTCATGGGGTGAATGAATCTGGAGGAAAGGTACTACTTCAGTTGAAGAAAATCTTCCTTTTAACGAACCAGTTGTGTTGACTTAGGGTAGCGAAGGGGGGGAGACTTTTATTTTTGGGAGGTTCTTCCGCATAAAAAAAACCGGCTATCAGCCGGCTTTCCTAGTTTGAAGTGCGATTTCCTACCTAAACTCATAATCTACGCCACTCACTTGCGTAAGCAAGGTAGCAGGCACATCCAAGGCTATCGCAGATTGAGGTGGAGTTGGCGTAACAGGGGAATGTTCCTTTAAGTAGCTTTTCACCGCTTGATGTAAAGAATAGGGGGTGTTTTCTGTTTCTAGAACACCCCTAAATCTGCACAGCATGTCGTCAGGGTCCCCGTCCCGCTCGCAAGCGCAAATTTTATAAACTCGTTCAAAATCTAAAGATTGACCATGGACTAGAACTGATTGAACTCGCTTTCCTTCCTCTCCAAAGGCATTGAATTTCACTTCCATTCCTTTGAACTTAATCACCCAGCCGCCAAAACGCTTGGAAGCATCTGCCGCAAAGACATTGTTGAGTTCCTTTTCTAGCCATTCTTTGATTTGCTTACCAGTCACCTTGCCTGTTCGGATGGTGCTGTCTACCGGAAGCATATCAAAAATAAAACCATTGGTAATGGGGATATTTCCGGTTTGATCTGCTGTGGCTCGTGGTGGGCAAAAACGGAATCCGTTGGAAAGTACAATATCCACATCCGTTACCTGCCAATTGATTGCGTCTAGAATTAGCGTATCGATGGTATTTTCAATGACAAAATAGCGATAGAGGGGAAGGGTGGAATAGCCTACTACTTCTTGGATATCCTTTAGATAAGGACCTTCGTGACTTGCGATTAGTTTATCCATCTCCTTGGAAGCCGGGTATTTGCTTGCATCTACCTCCAAGAGTTCGTAGCGGTCACTTACAACTTTTCCATTTTCGATTTGGAGTTCTAGGTTGCCCACAAACGACCCAAAAGCCCCAGGCTCTACTACTTTTGCGTACTTTGCCTGAATTGGCTTTCGAACGCGTTCGTGGGTATCACCTCCTAGAATATAGTCCACACCTTCGCAGGTAGGATGGTTTGCCAAATGAATTTGTTGTGAAAGGCCTAAATGGGCGACAATTGCTACGAAGGCGCATTTTTCTTGATTTCTCAAGACATCTACGTAATGTGCCAAGTTGTCTTCTGGCTTGGTGTAAATGATCCCTTTGCTGTAGTTGGGCGATTGACGAACAGGCACCAGGTGGTCGGTATAGCCCAAAAAGGCAATCTTTACGCCATTCACGGTCCAGATGGAATAGGGAGGAAAGATGAGCTCTCCTTTTTTACCTTCACCCAGGTCGTGGTACATATTGGCACAAACCTTCGGGGCAGTCAGGGAACCCAGCAGATGCTGCATGGATTTTTTGTAGTAAATCACTTCCCAGTTGCCAGGAAGGTAAAGGTCGTAATCCAAGGCATTAAGGATGGGTACCATGGCCTCCCCGGTAGTTTTGACAGATAACTCTGACCCTTGAAACATGTCTCCTGTATCGATCAAGTAGCTATGCTCCATCTTCTTCCGGTGGGTATCCAAAAAAGTTTTCAGGTGAGCATAGCCTCCTGTTTTTCGGTAAACAGCCTTCCCGTTTTCCCAAAACAACTCGTCATGTGCATGGATTTGGCAATGCACATCGGTGGTTTGCAGGATATTCAATGTAAAAGAAGTTGATGCTACTTTGGGAATAGTTGACTTTGAGCTAGCATTAGCGATGCTAGCCAAACCCGTGGTAGCACCAAGGGCTCCCAATTGAGCGATAAATTTTCTCCGAGAGGATTTCATGGGTATTTTGGGTAGGTTAAGTTCCTTTTTTCTTGGCAATACCTTGCCAAATAAACTGTAAGGTAGGACTGGTTAAAGTCTAATTTGGTGACAGGAGTCACAACAAGGGGTTTTGCCAAAGGCTGGAGGCATTGATCTAGAAAAAAGAAAGTCCCTTAATCACAAAAAATGCAATTGCTGGAAAAACATTTCTATTTTCAAGGCAATAAAGAAATGACTTATGAAAAATTTACTCGTACTTATTTTTCTCCTCCCAATCTTCAGCGCACTCGCACAAGAAAAGGAAATCCTATCCAAGTTGGAAGCAAAGGCAGATTTCTATGGAGACTTGGCCCGTCAAATTTGGAGCAATCCAGAACTAGGCTATCTCGAGAAAAACTCTTCTCAATTGCTTCAAAAAACGCTCTCCGATGCAGGATTTAAAGTTACTGCTGGCGTAGCGAATATCCCTACGGCCTTTGTCGCCGAGTATGGATCGGGCAAACCAGTGATTGGCATCATGGCTGAATTTGATGCGCTTCCAGGAGTGTCACAAGAGGCAGTAGCTTTCCGTAAACCCGTTGTGGTGGGTGGTGCAGGCCATGCTTGCGGACACCACCTGTTTGGCGCTGCATCTGTAGCGGCAGGGATCTCCGTGATGGATTGGATGAAGGCCAATAAAGTTAAAGGTACCGTTCGAGTGTACGGCACTCCAGCCGAAGAAGGGGGTGGAGGCAAGGTGTACATGGCGCGTGCTGGCTTGATCCAGGATGTAGACGCCATGCTTCACTGGCATCCAAGCTCTCAAAATGCTGCCGGAGCTACTTCTTCTCTCGCTAATATTTCCACCAAATTTCGCTTTTATGGAGAAGCCTCCCACGCAGCAGCAGCTCCTGAGCGCGGCAAGTCTGCCTTGGATGCGGTAGAGGCGATGAATTTTATGGTCAACTTGATGCGTGAGCACGTGCCGATGCAAACACGCATGCACTACGTGATCACTAGAGGTGGAGAAGCACCTAATGTGGTGCCTGCATTTGCTGAGTCCTATCATTATGTGCGCCACCCGGATGCGTTAGTAGTGCAGCAGATTTTTGACCGCATGGTCAAAGCAGCCGAAGGTGCCGCCTTAGGCACCCAAACGCGCATGGAGTACGAGGTGATCAATGGGGTGTACAACTTACTGCCTAACGAGACCTTGGCAC
>JBANGF010000172.1:0-2682 GCA_037975655.1 Bacteroidota bacterium
CTGCCAAGACCTCCAATTCCATTTTTCCTTCTTCCTCCTTACTCCAGTTGATCCAAATCTTATCGGAGACCGCTCCCAATTCGGGACGTTGTTTTGCCTCATAACTGATCTTCAGTAAACCCCTTTCTTGAGGACGAACCAAGTCTTGAACCTGTTGAATTTGAATGTAAGCGGGTGTATTCGCATGGAATCCCTGCTTTTCTAAGGCTTTGGTTCCGTAATTGAAAAATTCGAGGTACTTCACCTTGGGTTCATTGTCAAATACATCTCCCATGCTCACCTTTTTCATTCGGAATCCCAAGAACCCCAACTTCACCGGATAATTCCGCTCCAAATTAACAGGATAAGGAAGTGCAATGCCTTCGATGAAAAGGGAATCCTGCACCTGACCTTGATTTCCTTTTACAAGCACTAATTTGGAAAAGAAACCAGCAGCTGAACTGGGATCAAAATCCACTGAGATTTTACCCGATTCACCGATTCCCAACGAATCCTTGGAATAGGATACCGTAGTACAACCACAATCGGTCACCACCTCCTGTATGGCAAAGTTTTTTCCTTGACTGAGGGTGAAGTCGAAGGTAACAGTTTGCAGCCCTTGCTCCTCTAGCACTGTTCCCAAGTCAATACGGTTTACTTTCCATACCAACTTGGCTACCGCTTGCTGCTGGGCAAAGCCTTGGAATCCAATCAAAAGTCCCGAAAAAAGAAATAAAAACAGCCTAATCATGCCTGCAAGTAACAAAAAAATATGGCAGTTATGTAGGCTGATTTAGTTAATTTGCATCAAAATTGACCCAATGGCACGCGTATTAACAGGGATTCAAAGTTCAGGTAGACCCCACCTCGGCAATATTTTAGGAGCAATAGTTCCTGCTATTCAATTGATTGAACAAAACAGCAAAGAAGAATCCTTCATCTTCATTGCGGATTTTCATTCACTTACCAGCCAAAAGGATGGTGCCATACGCAAGCAAAATACACTTGCCGTAGCGGCAGCATGGTTGGCCTTCGGTTTGGATATCGAAAAAACCGTTTTTTACAGACAATCCAGAATTCCTGAAGTAGCAGAATTGAATTGGTACCTCAACTGCTTTGCTCCCTTCCCCATGCTTGCCAATGCCCACAGTTTCAAGGACAAATCGTCCCGATTGGCTGATGTAAACGCAGGTTTATTTACCTACCCCGTGCTGATGGCTGCAGATATTTTATTGTATTCGGCCAACTTAGTACCTGTGGGAAAGGATCAGTTGCAGCATTTGGAAATGGCTCGTGACCTTGCGAGTGCCTTCAACCATGCCATGGAAGAAGAAATCCTGACCCTCCCAGAAGCAAGAATTGCTACCGATGTGATGACCATTCCTGGTACGGATGGACAGAAAATGAGCAAATCCTACCAAAATATCTTGGATATCTTTTTGCCAGAAAAGGAACTCAAGAAAAACGTGAATGCCATCATTACGGATAGCACTCCTCTAGAAGAACCCAAAGATCCAGATACCTGCACCGTATTCAAATTGTATAGTTTGATGGCTACACCTGCCCAAACGCAGGCCTTGCGAGCACAGTACCTCGGGGGAAATTTTGGCTATGGCCATGCGAAGAAAGAACTCTTGGACCTCCTGTTAACCAAATTCGAAAAAGAGCGGGAACGATTTGACTTTTTCATGAACCACCCCGAGGAAATCGAAGCACGACTTCTTGCCGGTGAAGCAAAAGCTCGTCTAGTAGCCCTTCCGCTCCTCAATCGGGTGCGTGAAAAATTAGGATTCCTGTAAACAGGATTATCAGCGAACTTCTCGAAAGTATTCCCGGTCAAATACCCTAGAGTAGATCCATTGGGGCACTTTGTCGTGGTAAGGCATCAAGTCTTGCAACACTTTTTTCTGGGTTTGGTGCGCTTGCATGACCTGAAGGGTTCTGGAAAAGTAGGGCTGGGTACCAATGGAAAAATCAGGTGCTGGAAGACCTTTTCCGGGTTCCTTTGGGTAATTTTTCTGAAATCCAGCAGAAAGCTTTAAGGCTACCTCGATTTGTTTTTTGCTCAAAGTGACCTGAAAAAGTTGATTGGGTACAAATCCCTGCTCTCCTCGATACTTCAGAAATACCTGCTCTACCGCTTCACCAGTGAGGCGATGATCCGAATGTCCGTACAAGCCTACCTTAGAATCATAGGAAAGGAGTACATCGGGCTTTTGGTCGAGAATCAGCGCATGGACCACCTTCATCAGGCTATCCAAACCTAGTTCATCCATCCCGCCATCGGCATAGTCCAACTGAATCAGACTATCTACGCCAAGAATCTGAGCGCTTTGCTGCATTTCACCCGTGCGCAAGCGAGCCAATTCCTGCTCAGTGGGAATGTTGGCAGCATTTCCTTTTTCCCCTCGGGTCAAGCAAACCAAGGTGACCAGATGCCCTGCGGCCTGGAGTCCCATGACCGTACCTGCCACGGTTACCTCATCGTCAGGATGAGAAAAAATAGCCAAAACGCGTTTTTGGGGACTGGAAGGAATCAATTCCTCCCGCTTCGCTACATCCGAATCATGCAGCATGCTCCTACCCCAAACAATCAGTATCAGCGGGGAGCAAACCAGCAGGACAAGTAGAAAAACCAAAATGCCTTTCCCTACTTTCTTCATTCGGAACGCTTTAAGGTGCTTAGGTAACTGACTAGATCAC
>JBANGF010000217.1:0-7634 GCA_037975655.1 Bacteroidota bacterium
CATCCCCTTCGGCCCAGAGGCAATTGGCCCATTGGAGGAGTGCTGCCTTGGTGCTACTATACAAACTGTAGCCTGGAATGGCCCAATAGGCGATGGCCGAACAAGTAATCACATGGCGGAGGGGATGGGTTGGGAAGCATTGCTTCAGTGCCAATCCCAATTGAATGGGGGAATGCACATTCAACTGGAAGAGTTGTTCCATGTTTGCCCAGTCTTGGTCAGCAGCGGGGGCATAACTGGCTTTGCCCGCATTGGCAAAGCAGTAGTCCACGCCCTTCCAGTGGCTTTGGATCCATTCGAGGATAGGTGTATTTCCTTCTTTTTGACTCAAGTCAGCCAGCACTAGTCCCTCGATATCGGGAAATTCTTTCCGAAGGCGATCAAGATGATCGGGGAGTACATCTACCGCCAAAATTGATTGGGTATACGGAAAAAGCTGTCGGATCAACTCCAATCCAATGCCTGATCCGGCTCCAGTCACGACCACACGTGCGTCTTTGTAAGGGTTCATGCTGGGATGCTTGGTTTGGGAAAAGTGAGGGAAAAGGGACTCACCTTCAGCGCGAGAATGGGCTTGATGCCTCGGATGTCCGGGAAAAGTTGGGGATCAACCTCCAAGTCCTGTAAGCGCGCCAGTTTCCCCCAACCCTTACCTTCAGGCTGGGTGAATAAAATTTGCCCCTCTAATTCTTGTCGCAGTCGGATAGGAAGGAGTCCAGTGCTCATCGGAAACGAGATACCCCCAGAGCGAATGCTGGTTTGGAATACCTTTTTTCCGTTTAGGGAAACTTCCACACGATCTAATCCTTTTTCTTTTTGCCAATGAAAGTCTGCCGTTTGCTTTGGAATGGCCCAGTTGGCCCGTCCATTCGCCGTACTCGCCTCTGAGTCCACGAAGATGGTGGTGATGGACTGCAATTTTTCTTTCCCAAATTTTCCAGGGATAAACAAGAGTTCTTTGTAGGGGCCCACCGGGGATTCTTGGTAGTCTACGATCATCACGTAGCCAAATCCCCCTTTGAATTTCCCTCTAAGGTGTTCGGGTAAGTTCGCTGCTTGTGCTACCCAATCTTTGTGAAATCGAAACAGGAGGATGATTCCTTCACCCCGCAGGGTCCAAGGTGCTGGAACGGGTGTAAAGGTCGTGGTAGACTTAGGCATAGGGAGAAGGGCTGATTGCGGTCCATCCCCCATCAATAATGAGGGTTTGGCCGGTGACGTGTCTTGCGGCATCGGAAAGCAGAAAACTAGCGGCCTCGGCGATGTCTTCCGGAAATGCAGGCCGTGCCATGGGGGTAAGTTTAGACCAGGTATCTACATAGTTGGGGTCTGCAGTGGTCCGCTCGGTGAGAGTTGCTCCTGGGGCGATGGTGTTGATGCGGATACCAAGAGGAGCAAGTTCTAGGACGAGGTTTTTGGCTAGCATTTCAATCGCTGCCTTGCTCATGGCATAGGCGGCCAGATTCTCATGGCTCTGGTGTGCGGTCACCGAGGAGGTGAAAAGCATCGCTCCTCCCTGACCTTGGGTTTTCATGACTTGGGCCACTGCCTGGGTGAGGAAAAAGGTGCCGGCTTGGTTGACGCGAGTCACCTCCATAAAATCTTCTCGGGAATAATCGAGGAAATTGCCAAAAAGGGTAATTCCTGCATTGCAAACCAGTTGATCGATGTGTCCAAAACTTTGGAGGGCGAGGGACACGAGTTCAGCGATGACTTCCGGGTCGGCCGCATCTCCCGAACAGCCGATGACGGACCCTTTTTTTAGACGAGAGAGGCTGGCGACAGCCTCTTCGGTCAGGCTTTTTTCCCGATCATTGAGGAGCACCTGAGTTCCATTTTCCACCAATTTCCGGCCAATGGCTAAGCCAATGCCTTGTCCTGCTCCTGTAATGATTGCTACCTTATTCATGGCGCCTGTTTGTTAAAAGTGTGTAGGCTCGGTTGGAATTTCCTCTGGAACCGAAAAAATTAGTGTGAATCTCTTTTTACTTCAGGACCTGAACTTCCTTGTAGAAAATCAAAGTCCACGCCTTCGTGTGCCTGGTTGACCTTGTCCAAAAACAAGTTCACATAACCTCGATCGTAGGGAAGGGGGCTAGGCTGGAATGCCGCTTGTCGCCTTGCCATTTCCTCCTCAGAAATCAACAAATTCAGGCTACGCTTGGGGACATCCAAGGCAATCAAATCTCCGTTTTGCACTAGGGCAAGTGGGCCTCCAATGGCGGATTCTGGAGATACATGGAGGACCACGGTGCCAAAGCCTGTGCCGCTCATGCGCCCATCTGAAATCCGAACCATGTCCTTGACTCCTTTTTCTAGCAGCTTTTTGGGAAGGCCCATGTTGCCCACCTCGGGCATGCCGGGGTAGCCTTTGGGTCCTACTTTTTTCAAGACCATCACGCAACTCTCGTCAATGTCCAGATTGGGATCGTCTACTCGTGCTTTGTAGTCGTCGATATCTTCGAAGACTACTGCTCGACCTGTATGGGTGAGCAGGCTAGGGCTAGCTGCCGATGGTTTCAGCACGGCTCCATTGGGGCAAAGATTACCCTTCAGTACGGCGATGCCAGACTCCGGTTTGATGGGATGTTCGAATGTGCCAATCAGGTTCCGGTCCCAGCATTCCGCCTTTGCTATATTTTCACCCAGGGTCTTGCCATTGACGGTGATGGCGTCCGTATGGAGGTGTTTTTCGATCTCCTTCATGACGGCAGGCAGTCCACCAGCATAAAATAGGTCCTCCACCCAATGCTCCCCAGAAGGCTGTACATTGGCGATGAGCGGTATTCGAGAAGAAAATTCATCAAAGTCTGCTAGGTCCAAGGGTACGCCAATTCGTTTGGCGATGGCAATCAGGTGTAGGATGAAATTGGTGGAGCCTCCTACGGCTGCGTTGACCATGATTGAATTTTCAAAGGCTTTTCGGGTAAGGATCTTGTCCATGGTCAGGTCCTCTTTGACCATCTCCACAATGCGCATGCCGGCGAGGTGAGCCATTACTTTGCGGCGGGAGTCCGCTGCAGGGATGGTGGCATTGTCCGGTAGTGCAAGGCCTAGCGCTTCGACCATAGCCGCCATGGTGGAGGCGGTTCCCATGGGGGCACAATGTCCTACAGATCGGGACATGGCTGCTTCGGCTTCGATAAATTCTTCCTGGGAAAGTTTGCCCAATTTAAAATCCTCAGCAAAGCGCCAGATGTCTGATGTGCCAATTTTTTTTCCTTTAAATCGACCCACTAACATGGGGCCTCCGGAGAGGACGAGTGTAGGCAAGTTGACAGAGGCAGCACCCATTACCAAGGAAGGGGTAGTCTTGTCGCAGCCGCACATCAGGATGACTCCATCCATGGGATTGGCGCGGATGCTTTCTTCCACATCCATGGAGGCGAGGTTGCGAAAAAGCATGGCCGTAGGTTTGATCGAGCATTCGCCCAGGGACATGACCGGAAACTCCAGGGGAAATCCTCCTGCCTCCCAGATTCCCCGCTTGAGGGCCTCTGCCAAATCTCGGAAATGGGCATTGCAGGGAGTCAATTCAGACCAGGTGTTGCATATCCCAATGACTGGCTTTTCGCCGGTAAATAGGTGATGGGGAAGCCCTTGGTTTTTCATCCAGGACCGGTAGATGAATCCATCTTTGCCGGTTCTACCGTACCATTCCTGGCTGCGGAGTTTTTTCTTGGACATATCGATTTTGGGTTAAAGGAATTGGCCAAGAAGTTACCAAAAAATCCTACAAAAGGATAGAAATAGGTTCCAGAAATAAAAAATCCCCTTGAAATCTTGCCAAGGGGATCTGAAACTTTGGTGTCAATTGGAGTTAATCGATTCGAGTGATTTTGGCACCCAGCGCATTGAGTCGCTCGTCAATGTTTTGGTAACCTCGGTCGATTTGTTCGATGTTGTCGATGACTGAAGTCCCATTGGCAGACATGGCGGCGATCAAAAGAGATACCCCTGCACGAATGTCTGGTGAGGTCATCTTGATGCCACGAAGTGCATACTTGCGATCCAATCCAATCACTGTAGCGCGGTGTGGATCACAGAGGATAATCTGAGCACCCATGTCGATCAACTTGTCCACGAAGAACAGGCGGGATTCAAACATTTTTTGGTGCACGAGCACGGTTCCCTTTGCCTGAGTGGCCGTCACCAAAATGATGGAAAGAAGGTCGGGGGTAAAGCCAGGCCATATCTGATCCGCCACTGTGAGGATGGAACCATCGATAAAGGTTTCGATTTCGTAGTGTTGTTGTGAAGGAATGAAAATGTCATCTCCTCTAAACTCCAACTGGATACCCATTCTTCGAAAGGTGTCCGGGATGATTCCCAAGCGGTGGATTTGACAATCTTTGATAGTGATTTCAGACTGGGTCATGGCGGCCATTCCGATGAAGGAGCCGATCTCAATCATGTCTGGAAGAAGTGTGTGCGTTGTGCCACCCAAGGTTTTTACACCTTCGATGTGGAGGAGATTGGATCCCACGCCAGTGATCTTGGCACCCATCCGATTGAGCATGTCACAAAGCTGCTGCAAGTAGGGTTCGCAGGCTGCATTGTAGATGGTGGTCTTGCCTTCAGCCATCACGGCAGCCATGACGATGTTGGCAGTGCCCGTTACGGATGCCTCATCCAACAGCATGTAGGTGCCTTTGAGGTTTTTGCCATCAATGTGGAAGATCTCATTTTTGGCATCGTAGTGAAACTCAGCACCCAACTTTTGAAAGCCAAAGAAGTGGGTATCCATGCGTCGGCGGCCAATCTTATCTCCTCCTGGCTTGGATAGTTTGCCCGTACCAAAACGAGTCAATAGTGGACCTAGGATCATTACCGATCCACGAAGCGCGGAGGCCTTGTTGAGAAAATCTTGAGTTTCTAAGTAATCGAGGTTGACTTCATCCGCTTGAAAAGTATAAGATTCCGGTGCTAGCTTCTGTACCTTCACGCCCATGTCAGAGAGTAGCTCGATGAGCTTGTTGACATCGCGAATATTTGGGATTTTGTGGATGGTGACTTTCTCCGAAGTCAAGAGCACGGCACAAAGAATTTGCAATGCTTCATTTTTTGCACCCTGAGGAATGATTTCTCCTTTGAGGCGGTGCCCACCTTCTACTCTAAAAGATGCCATGTGCTTATCTTCGTTTTTTGTGGCTTGGGCGGAATTTCTTTCCGTGGTTGTTTTTCTTTTTGGAATGCTCCTCCTCTAAGTGAGGTATTTTGAAATCTCGGCGGGTGTTGGATTCAAAGAGGGCATTTTCCCGTACTTTTTCCAAATCAATATGGAGCTTGCCTTTAGAGAGCGTTTTGATATCGTCGAGGATGATACCATCGTCAAAATTGTCGCGATTCCAGGTAGAGTGGAAGCTTCGCATCAGCTGACCAATGTAGATGATCGCATTTTCCTGCTCTTCGTCATTTTCGATTTCGATGGCTTTTTCGATCAGCTTTTCGATATTTCTTCCGTAGTGCTTGAACTTGATTTGCCCTTTGGGATAGCCTACCGGCTGTGGTTTTTTGCCGAGGAGTTCTTTTTCGGGCATGGGGAATGGCCCGTCAATATCCAAGGTAAAATTGGACATGATGTACAAATCGTCCCAAAGTTTCTGGTCATTTTCTTGCTTGACGCTAGGATTGAGCTGTTTGATGATCTCTACGATCGTGTAAGCGCTTTGCGTACGACGTTCGCGATCTTCAATCCCTACCACATGCTGCACCAGCTGTTGGATATTCTTTCCGTATTCTTTCAAAATAAGTTGTTGTTTTTCTAAATCCTTAGGCTCCATGGCTTCTCCTCGTTTTTGCCTTGTAAAAGGTAACAAAAAATCACCAGGAATAGGAGAATAGGTGATTAGTCTATAATTCTGAGCTTGGCAAAGCTAAGCAATAAAGTCTTCTCCCCAAAATGTTCAAATTGAATGCTAGCCTTTTTGTTAAGTCCTTCGGTTTCAATTTTTTGAACTTTTCCAAAGCCAAATTTGGGATGCTCTACCAATTGCCCTTCCTTGAGCCCATTTGTATTGCTGGGTTTGAAGTCTGGGCTAGGGGTATGCACAGTTAGGGCAGTAGGAAGCCGTGTCTCGGGCTGTTTTTTGATACCAATAAATCCTGCAGCCCCAGGAGGACCGTCCTTACGAAAGGCTCCTGGCATGTCCCGTGTGGCGTTGAGGCGCTTGGTGACTTTGAGCATAGCTGGGTTGACCTCCTCCAAAAACCGACTTGGCTCGCAATTGAGCAAGCGTCCAAAACGATAGCGGGTCAGTGCATAGCTGAGGTACAGTTTTTCCATGGCACGGGTAGAGGCCACATAAAAGAGCCTGCGCTCTTCTTCCAGGTCTTCCCGACTTTGCATCATCATCTGGGAGGGAAAAAGATCTTCTTCCATGCCCACCACAAATACCTGTTTAAATTCCAGTCCTTTGGAGGCGTGGATGGTCATCAGGGTGATGGCATCGGTTTGGCTTTTGTCCTGATCGTTGTCGGTGAGTAGGGCGATTTCCTGGAGAAAGGCACCCAAACTTTTGTCTTCATTCTCGGGGTTGTCCACGTACTCCTTAATTGCATTCAATAATTCCTGCACGTTTTCGTAGCGGTTGAGCCCTTCGATGGTCTTGTCTTCGTAGAGTTCACGCAGCAAGCCACTTTGTTTGGCCACGGTACTTGCAGCCTCGAAAGCGTCCTTGCGCTCAATTTCGATTTGGAAAGCCTTGATCATCGTCGAAAAGTCATCTACAGACACCCCTGCACGACCACCCAGAAAGCTGTGTGCATTTTGTACCACATCCCAGAGAGGGATGTCGTGTTCGTAGGCAGAAACGAGGATCTTTTCCACCGAACTATCTCCAATCCCTCTTTTGGGATAGTTGATGATTCGCTTGAAGGCCTCTTCGTCGGCTGGGTTGACGGCAAAGCGGAGGTAGGCCATGAGGTCCTTAATCTCTTTGCGTTGGTAGAAAGAGAGGCCACCAACGATTTTATAGGTCAGGTTCAGTTTGCGAAGTGCCTCCTCCATGGCTCGGGACTGGGAGTTGGTCCGGTAGAGGATGGCAAAGTCACTGTTCTGAAGTTTCTTGTTGTTTTTCTCCTCAAAAATGGTGGTCGCCACGAGCCTTCCCTCCTCGTTGTCGGAGGAGGCTTTGATCAATTCAATCAGGTCTCCCTCGGGGTTGGAGGTCCATACTACCTTTTTGAGTTGGGCCTTGTTCTTGTCTATGATGGAGTTGGCTGCTTCCACGATGGTCTTGGTGGAGCGGTAGTTTTGCTCTAGTTTCACTACAAACAAGTCCGGATAGTCTTTCTCGAAATTCAGGATGTTTTGAATATCCGCACCGCGAAAGGCATAGATACTTTGGGCATCGTCCCCTACCACACAGATGTTTTGGTGTACTGCTGCTAGTTTTTTGGTGATCAGGTACTGGGAAATGTTGGTGTCCTGAAACTCGTCCACCATGACGTATTTGAAGCGCTGCTGGTATTTGTTGAGTACTTCGAGGTGGTCTCGGAAGAGTACGTTGGTATTGAAGAGCAGGTCGTCAAAGTCCATGGCTCCGGCTTTGAACAATCTTTCTTGGTAGCGCTGGTAAATTTCCCCCATTCGAGGGCGAAGGGCAGCTTCGTCATCTGCCTTCACAAAGGGG
>JBANGF010000261.1:0-9214 GCA_037975655.1 Bacteroidota bacterium
CCTGGGACAACCGTGGTAGGGATCTTTGGCTTTTTGGTGAGTTTGGCGGGGCTGGCATTTGCGTTTCTTAATTTTGAGTATTCTGTAGCCATCTGGATTACTGGGGTAACTTTGGTAATTAATTTTGCTGCAGTGTGGTATGGGTTTAGTTCCGGGATTTGGAAGAGGTTTTCGCTGAAATCCACCCAGTCTGGGGGAGCCTTTGATGGGCGAACAGACGGGTTGGAAGTAGGCATGAATGGTCTTGCTGTTTCCGATATCAAACCCTATGGCAAGGCTTCCTTCAATGAAATTTGGGTGGAAGTGAAGTCTGAATCTGGCTTTATTGAGGTCAATACCCCAGTGACGATTACGAAAATTGAAAACAATAAAATCAGTGTAAACTAATAACCTATGTTTGAAGACAGTTCTTTATTCGTCCTGATCGCTGCTTTTGCAGGGATCACCCTACTTTTTATTTTCTTGTATTTTGTTCCGGTTAATCTTTGGATTACTGCCCAGTTTTCGAATGTTCGGGTCGGAATAGGAGAGTTGATTGGGATGCGGATTCGAAAAGTGCCACCTAGCTTGATTGTCAATGCGATGATTACAGCCACAAAGGCGGGCTTGCAGTTGACTACCAATGACTTGGAGACCCACTTTTTGGCAGGAGGGAATGTGCCTGCAGTGATTCGCGCGTTGATTTCCGCGGATAAGGCGAATATTACCTTGAGCTTTAAGCAGGCTACTGCTATTGATTTGGCAGGACGCGATGTGTTTGAAGCGGTGCAGATCTCTGTGAATCCCAAGGTGATCAATACGCCTAACGTGGCGGCAGTAGCAGCTGATGGAATTCAGTTGGTGGCGAAAGCTCGAGTGACCGTTCGTGCAAATATTGCGCAGCTGGTGGGTGGTGCTGGTGAGGAGACCATTTTGGCTCGAGTAGGTGAGGGCATTGTAACTTCCATTGGTTCGGCAGCTACGCACAAATCGGTACTGGAGAATCCAGATAAAATCTCGAAGCTAGTACTTCAACGTGGATTGGATGCGGGTACCGCTTTTGAAATCTTATCCATTGATATTGCAGATATCGATGTGGGAGCGAATATCGGAGCCAAACTCCAAATTGACCAGGCCTCTGCAGACTTAAAAGTTGCTGAAGCAAAAGCCGAAGAGCGTAGAGCAATGGCAGTAGCTTTGGAACAAGAAATGAAAGCCAAAAACGTAGAAATGCGGGCAAAAGTGGTAGAAGCAGAAGCGGAAATCCCAAAAGCTATTGCAGAGGCATTCCGGTCTGGACAATTAGGAGTCATGGATTATTACAAAATGGAAAATGTAAAATCAGATACAGCAATGCGAGATTCAATTGCCAATTCGGGCAAAGAGTCCAAAGATTCAGGATCCTTGAAATCTTAAAAAAGCGAAAAAAGGGAGTCTAAACTCCCTTTTTTCGCTTTTGTTGAGTTGTAGTGGTAGGACTTGCATTCGATTGCTCTACCATCTGCTGCTCCTGGCCTTTGGCAAACACTTTTTGTTCACTCCAATCAATTGTTATTTGAGCATATTGGAGCGGTAAAAACACGTCGCCATTGGCACGCATAATTCCAGAAAGTCCATCTTTGGATACAATAAAAAAGTATTTTTGCTCCACTTGAATCTGGTCAAAAGAAAGGGGAAGAATTGGTTTTCCGCTTGAATCCAAAAGTCCAGTTTTGGAGTTGTTTTCTACAAGGTAAAAACCCTCTTTCAATTTTGAAATCTGATCTAATCCCACTGGATAGGCTAGTTCGCCTGAGGGGTAGATCAAGTAGTTTTTTCCCGCAGCCTCTGCAATTGCTAAGCCTCCGCAGAAATGGTTGATTTTCTCCCATTTGGCTTCGCTGAGGATTTTCCCATCGATACCGATCGTTCCCCAGGTGGTGCCGATTCGGTAACTGCCTATTTTCTCTGAGAAAGTGCCTACTTCTTGGTAGGCTGGCTGGATGATCCACTTTCCTTCCTCATTCACAAAGCCATATTTACCGTTTTTTAGTGCGGGAAAAAGACCTTCATTTCCCTTACCAATCCATTCTGCATCCGAATTGGGTGTGACCAACCAACCTTGTTTTCCATGGAGGCCTAACTTGTTTTCACGAAATCGAATGTTAAAAAGATCTGGACCGATTAGTTCCACCGATTCCATGCCAACAGCATCTAGCAAGATGCCTTCTTCTTCTAATATTCGTCGTAATTTGCCATGAATGTACTCTAGCATCAAGTCCCCTTCTTTGGTGATTTTATGGTAGGAGTTGTAACGAACCTGTGCGCTTGCCTCAAATCCCCGAATAAGTAGGTATTGATTTTCATCAAATCCATAATAGCTATCTCCTCGAGTAGGCTCCAATTGGTCAATTACTGGATCCAAAACATAGGCTCCAAATTGATTGATTAAGCCAAATCCAGAAGCTTCTTTTGCCAGAAGAAAATTCCCTTGATTTTCAATCAAGAGTTCATAAGCTTTATCGGGATTGCTAGAAAGCGGTAAATAGTATCTTCCCTGATTTTTCAAGATCACTTGTCCATTTCTTGTGAGTTTGGCTTCTTCTGCTGAACCTAACCACTTGGTTTTGCCAGTCGATTTCTCAAAAATCCAATAATCTGTTCCTCTTCTTGCTAAAAGGCGATTGGTATAGGTACTGATTTCTTCATACTCCAAGGGAAGTGCGAGTTGTCCATATTCATGGAAAGCACCAATGCCTTTGGGTCCTTTGACCAAAATCCATGGTTTGAGGTATTGAAAAACTTCGTGTCCTTGAAGGCTTACCACAGGGCGAAAATCAGATGAAAGGAGGAATAATCCTTCCGTGTTTTTACCGGTAATTACAGATTCGCCTAAAAGGTCAATTTCCTGGTAGGCTGCTTTCGTTTGTAGACTACCACCAAAGTCGTATACTTCCCAAGATTGACCTAGGCTAGGAGAGGCCAAGAAAAGAAAACTTGCAGAAATAAAATAGAACAGATTTCTCATGGCGTATGTAAGAAGATAAATTAAATGTTGGCGGAAAGGTGGGCTAGCCGGCAACTAATTTATTTTTCATTTTTTGACTTTTCTAAGTCAAAAAGGTCAGTAATCAATTCAATCATTTCAGCTGCTTCATCCCGTTGGCAGGCAGCTCTTAGTTGAACTACGGGTACTTTGAGGATTTTTTGCATCATGCTCCTGGTTATTTTATCGATGAGCACATATTCTTTCTCGTCCACATTTTTCAAATACCTGCCCAGCTCTTCCTGCCGAATCTGCTCCAGGGACTGCTTTAATTTTTGGATGGTAGGGGAGACCACCATTTCTTTTTGCCAAGACCCAAACTCTTCGATGCTTTCTTCCAGTATTGCCTCCACCGAAGGGATGGAATCCAATCTTGTTTGTAGGGCAGAAGTGGCTTTGCTCCGGATATTGTCCACATTGTAAAGGACCACACCGGCAAGTTCTTCAATCGAAGTTTCAATGCTTCTAGGGACGGAGAGGTCTATGAACAACTTGAAACTTGGGATGTTTAAGGATTCAACGAGCTGTTTAGTGATGAAAGGGTCTTGCGTGCGCACGGAACAAACGATCACATCTGCTTCTTCTATGGCGGAAAGGTAGGATTCAAATGGAATTATCTCAAATCCTAGCGGAAGCCCAATCTCTTCTGCTTTGGAAAGGGTTCTATTTGCGATTTTGATTTGGGCAGTGGGCAAATGAACCATGTTTTTGGCTACATCTTCACCAATTTCTCCTAACCCAATGACTAATACTCTGGGTTGAAAAATATTTTGAGTAAGGCTTTCAATCAATTCAATTGTTGCATAAGAGAGCGAAGCTGCCCCATCTCGAAAAGCAGTTTCCTGCACCACACGTTTGTTGGTAAAGAATATGGTATGCATCAAGCGATGCAGAAAGGGTCCGGCCAAATCCAAATCTGCAGCAGTTTGGTAGGCTCTTTTCACTTGATTTGAAATCTGAATATCGCCAACTACTTGTGCTTCAAGACCCATAGAAACTCGGAAAAGGTGGGTGACTGCCTCTTTTTCCTCATTTAAGATTTGGAAATAATCTAGGTAGGAGATTGCATCAGACAGTCCGCGTTCAATCCCGATCAACTTGACCAAATCCATACTTAGATCCGATTCATGGTTGTAATAGATTTCGGTACGGTTGCAGGTCGAGAGTACCAAGGCATCGGTGACACTAAAAAATTCCTTGAGCTTGAGAAGCAAGCGTTGAATAGCTGCCTCATCCAAAGAGATTAACTCCCGAATGTGAACAGGTGCACTTTTATAAGATAAACTGACTACTCGAAATTTGGTCTGCATCACTACTTACTAAGCCTACAAATTTAACAGAAGTAGCTCCCTCAAAAGTTTCTTTCAATCATGACTTCTCTAATTTAAAATCAATCTAAATAATAAAATAAGCAATGTCTTTAGATGGGTGTTGCTTGACAAGTTTAAACCGCTTAAATTCACTTAATTCTATTTTTTTATCTTTAGTTCATGCGTCAAAGGCTATTTTTTTGGTTTAAAACCCATTTAGGTTTTTCGGCTAAGGAATCCAGAGGTTTTTTACTCTTAATCCCCTGTCTGCTCCTTTTGGTAGGAGCTTCCCAGGTTCTTGCTTGGGCAAAGAATCGAAATGCCAACAAGCTTTACCAATATTACCTGGACCAAGTGGATAGCTTGGAACGAGCAGGGGTCCATTTAATCGCATCGCCCTTACCTACTTTCAATCCTGAAGATACGTTGAGGCGTTCGCATTCGGCCAAAGTATCCGATAGGATTCAGCGTTTGCCATTTTCTGAAGCAGATTCCGTGTTATTGCAAATTGTGCCAGGCATCGGAGCTTTGACTGCGGGTAGGATCATCAAGCATCGGGAAAATTTAGGAGGATTTATTCGATTAGATCAGCTGAATGAAGTCTATGGACTCAAGCCGGAGACTATTCCTATTATTTGGGAGTATTTTGATTTTGATAGCGTGGTACCGCGGCGTCTAGCGCTGAACACTGTTTCTGTGGAGGAACTAGCGAAGCATCCCTACATCAGCTATCAAGAAGCGAAAGTTTTGGTGGCTTATCGCTTGCAACATGGTCCCTATCATCAATTGGATGACTTGTTGAGGGTTAAGATTTTTAAAGCAGATTGGGTAAAAAAAATTGGTCCCTATCTAGACTTGGAGTTGAACAAAGCAGAGGAAGAAAAGTAGTAACTGGAATTCTAGTTAAAAAAGCCATAATTTGCAGGGGGAACCAACTCTTTCCCCCGTGATTTCCTTACCTGAACTCAATTTACCTACCTTCGAACCTCAACTTCTCAAAAAAGGAGATCAGGTATTTATTTTCGATTTTTTGCGCAAAAAGCATTTGGTGCTTACGCCAGAGGAATGGGTGCGGCAACATTGGATCCGATTCCTAATTGAACACCAAAGTTTCCCGAAAGGATTGCTAACTAGTGAGCGGGGTTTGGTCTACAATGGTCTTCAGAAAAGAACCGATTTATTGGTTTTTGATCGCCAGGGTCTTCCTTACTTCTTAATCGAATGCAAAGGCCCTGAGGTGGAGATCAACCAAAAAGTACTTTCTCAGGCGATGGCTTACAATCAAATCCTGAAATGCCCATTTATTGCACTAAGTAATGGGAATAGGCATGTTTTTATGGGTTATGTGGAGGAAGAAGGAAAATTTGTTCAGCGAAGTAACTTGCCTCCTATCCCAGGCTAAAAATTTAAATTGCATTTATGTTTGATTTTTTTTAACTTTTCTAAAATTTTTTAAGAAAGAGTATATCTATGCAAGCTACAATTTCATCTCTACCCTGTGACCTTTGCAGTTCGAAAAAGAATTCCCTTTTTTCTGCACTTCCTGAAGCCCAACTCTGCGCTATCTCTGAAGCCAAAAATCTAACCCCTCATCGAAGAGGACAGATCCTTTATTACGAAGGCACCAATCCTCTGGGAATTTTTTGTGTGAACGCAGGAGTGATTAAGGTGTACAAAACGGCTTCCAATGGAAAGGAACAAATTTTATACCTAGCTAGAGAGGGAGATTTCCTGGGCTACTCCGCATTATTAGGAGAAGAGAATTATACGAATTCGGCTATGATTATTGAAAATGCTAAAATTTGCTTCATTCCTCGTGATTCATTTCTGAATTCAATGATGAAAAATCCTGAATTTTTCAGGAAAATTACCAAACAGCTCAGCCATGAGCTTGGCGTCATGGAGGAAAAACTAACAGATGCTTCCCAAAAAAGTATCCGAGAGCGGCTAGCTTTTTTACTGCTGCAATTAGGGAATACTTACGGGGTGGATGGAGGAGGTTACCAACGAATCGATCTTTTGCTCACTCGCGAAGAACTTGCTGGAATGGTAGGTACGGCTACCGAATCTGTGATCCGATTGCTTTCTGAATTCAAAAAAGATGGACTGATTGAGCTGGAAGGAAAAAAAATTCTCTTGAAAGATAAGAAAGGATTGGCTCGCCTTTCGGATTTTTACGCCTAGTTAGAACTTCATCGATTTAAATGAGTTTAACTAGCAAACGGTAGTTATGAGATTAATTCGAATCCTATTTTTGTTCTTTTTCCTCTACCTAGGGGTAGAAACCTCCTTTGGGCAATCTTTGCCTTACCAAACCTTGCTCAAAGGACTGTATGATTCCAGTTTTCCTGTACTTAAACCTGCTCAAATCACCAATTTAGCTACCTATCAGGTACTCGATGCGCGAGAAATTAAAGAGTATGAAGTTAGTCATTTGCAAAATGCAACTTGGGTAGGTCATGAGACCTTTAACTTAAAATCGGTAGCCAAATTAGATAAAAATAAGCCGGTACTCATTTACTGCACCGTAGGAGCTAGATCTGAAGCAATAGGTAAAATACTTCAAAAAGAAGGATTTACCCGAGTATACAACCTCTATGGTGGGATTGTACACTGGGTCAATGAGGGACGCCCTGTATTTGCAAAAGGGAAACCCACACAAAAAGTGCATACGTACTCCCAACCCTGGAGTATTTGGCTCACCAAAGGCGAAAAAGTGTACTAACTTCGTTTAGTTCAATAGCTCAATAATTCAAAATTCTATTCGATTCCTCCAAATGACTGTAGCTTCCCGGTTTTCGTTCTTGTTGTTACTCCTCATTCTAGTTTCCTGCCATAGTCCTGTAGTGGGAAAAGCGGGGAGCACTCCGCCTAGCCATCAGCTTTGGAATGAGTTGCTCAAAGCACATGTAAAACCCAATGGGCTAGTGGATTACAAAGGCTTTATTCGTGAAAAACCAAAGTTGGAACGCTATCTCAAACTACTTTCTGAAAATGCGCCCGACCGAAGTAAATGGTCTAAAAATGAGCAGCTGGCTTATTGGATCAATGTGTACAATGCCTTTACGGTGAAGTTGATTGTCGATTTCTATCCTACCAAAAGCATACGTGACCTGGGACCACGAATTAAAATCCCTCTTATCAAGGACGTGTGGCATTACGAGTTTTTCAAGATCGCAGGCGTAGACATGAGTTTGGATGAGGTAGAGCACAGCATCTTGAGGAAGGAATTTGAGGAGCCACGAATTCATTTTGCCATCAACTGCGCTTCGGTATCTTGCCCGCCTTTGTTGAACGAAGCATTTGTGGCTGTTAATCTGGAAAATCAATTGACACGCGTGGCGACGACATTTATTAATGACCCAAGCAGAAATAAGATTTCAAGTCAATCCGCTCAATTGTCCTCCATTTTTTCTTGGTTTAAGGGGGATTTCACCAAAAAAGGGACCCTCATCGAATTTTTGAATCGCTACTCCAAAGTGAAAATTTCGCCCAATGCCCGCATCACTTTTCTTGATTACAATTGGAATTTAAACGAGTAAGCTGAATTTTTAGGTAAGTTTAAGTTCAACTTTAGTCTATGGGCTCTCGTCACTTTGTGATTATTGGTAATGGTATTTCGGGCATCACCTTCGCTAGACACCTGCGAAAAGGGGATGACCAAGCCCGTATCACTGTGATATCAGGAGAATCACCCTATTTTTTCTCGCGCACGGCCTTGATGTATGTGTACATGGGACAGATGAAGTGGGAACATACGCAGCCCTATGAACCGCATTTTTGGAAGAAGAACCGGATCGATCTCCTACAAGGCTGGGTGAAAACCATTGCTTTCGAATCTAAAACCCTGGTTTTTGAGTCTGGAGAAACGCTCAGCTACGATATTTTGGTATTAGCCACCGGCTCCAAGCCCGCCTTCTTCGGTTGGCCGGGACAGGATCTGAAAGGTGTTCAAGGGCTGTATTCCAAGCAAGATTTGGAAACTATGGAAGCCATCACCAGTCAGCCGATGGAGCGTGCTGTGATTGTGGGAGGAGGCTTGATTGGAATTGAATTGGCCGAAATGCTGACCTATAAGAAAATCCCGGTTACCTTCTTGGTTCGGGAAAGCAGGTTTTGGGAGCAAGTCCTCCCTGAAGCGGAAGCAGAATTGGTGCAGAACCATATTCGTGAACATGCGATTGACCTTCGTCTTGAAACGGGGTTGAAAGAGATTTTATCCGATGCGAATGGTAATGTCCGGGCGGTAGTTACCAAGACAGGTGAGGAAATTCCCTGCGGCTTTGTAGGCATAGCTACCGGAGTGACTCCTAATGTAGATTTTCTAAAAAACACGGGCTTAGCGATTGGAAAAGGGATAAAAATCAATGCGTATTTTGAAACTTCGGTACCTGATGTGTATGCCATCGGAGATTGTGCGGAATTTGAGCAGCCCCCTGGGCCAGGTAGAAAGAATTTGGAACAAGTTTGGTACACCGGTAGAATGCATGGGGAGACCTTGGCCTATAATTTTTGCAATACCCCGGTGATTTACCAACCCGGTATTTGGTTTAATTCTGCAAAGTTTTTTGCCATTGAATACCAAACCTATGGATGGGTGTCACCAGAACCAGTGGATGGAGTAGAAGATTTCTACTGGTCACATCGAGATGGAAAAGTCTCTTTCCGCATGAGCCTAGATGATGAAGGCAAAATCCTAGCTGTCTTGAACCTGGGCTTTCGTTTGCGTCATGAATTCTTTGATCGCGCGATTCGCGAAAAGTGGTCTGGGGAAAAAGTGATGAAAGAGCTAGAAAAAGGAATGTTTGATCCTGAATTTTATGCGCCTCACCACCTAGAGATTCAAGCCGCATATCAACGGCAATTTGGAGGACCTTTCAGCGCCTCAAAAAAATCTTTT
>JBANGF010000174.1:0-4268 GCA_037975655.1 Bacteroidota bacterium
GCTTTGTCCTTGTTTGTATTTTAATGATCCCAGTGTTAATCTTCTTATTTTTGAAGGGCTTTGGGAAGAATGAATATGACTTGCCTATTTTCTTTCAAAATGGAGTTGACAATCCCTTTCAGGAATGCCCTCCTTCCGATAGTTCGCAGCATTACATCCCAGATTTCAGATTTACCAACCAAGAAGGAAAGTTGATAGGGAGGAAAGAGATGGAAGGCAAGATCACCATCGTGGATTTCTTTTTTACATCCTGCCCGAGTATTTGTCCTGTAATGTCCAAGGAGATGGAAAGGGTAAATGATCACTTTAGAGATGAGCCGTTGGTGCAGATTTTATCCATTAGTATCGACCCAACATTCGATACCCCAGAAATTTTAAAAACTTATTCGGAAGAGCATCATGCCATTCCAGGTAAATGGCATTTTCTCTCAGGGCCAAAAGAGGAGACTTTACAATTGGCGCGTTGTGGGTTTGTGCTTCCTGCTTTAGATGGGAATGGGGTGCCAGATGATTTTGTACATAGTGATAAATTTATATTGATTGATAATCTAGGTCGTATCCGTGGATATTACAGCGGGACTACCCGTGAGGAAGTCGATCTTTTGATGTTAGAAACTAAAATTTTACTTCATGGCAAAGAATAGTTCAACCCCACTAGCCTCACAAGAGGCAAAAGTTAAAAACTGGATTATCGGTATTTCCATTGCTATACCTTTGGCGGTAGCCGTGCTCTTATTTATGCCAGCCAAACTCTCCTCCTTAGGGGGCTGGGTGCATTTTCTTCCACATCTCAATGCAGTGATTAATTCAGCAGCATCCATTGCTTTAATACTCGCGCTGGTGTTTGTTAAACAAAAAAAGTATTCCCAGCATGGCGCCACCATGACAGTAGCCTTTATTTTGGGAGCTATCTTTTTGGTTTCTTATGTGATCTACCATGGAGCGGCAGAAAGCACAACATTTGGTGGTGAAGGGGCCATTCGAATCGTGTATTATTTCTTATTAATTACCCACATTTTATTGGCTGCCGTAGCACTTTTCCCTATCCTATTTGCATATTATTATGGGTATACAAATCAGCGGGAAAAGCATCGTAAAGTGGTGAAGTATGCGTATCCAATTTGGTTATACGTATCTGTAACTGGTGTGATTGTTTACCTGATGATTTCCCCTTATTACACACACAACTTTTAATTTCTGATCTATTTAACGCCAACTTTAGGAAATCAAATGAAATTCAAAATTCTTTTCTTTGTCCTAGGAAGTTTCTTCATTCAAATCGGTGTACAGGCCCAATGCGCTATGTGCCGTGCCTCAGTCGAAAATAACGTAAGTAATGGAGAAACGTCGATTGGAGCAGGGCTTAACAGTGGGATTTTATATTTGGTTGTGATGCCTTACCTGTTGGCTGGTATAATTGGTTATTTGTGGTATCGGGCTTCCAAAAAGAAGAAAACGAAACTCCAATCGCACTAATACTATCCGGCAAAGTTTGAAACCAGACTTTGCTTTTTTATTTTTAGTCTTCATGAATCGTTCGTTCCGACGCTTCCTTCTTTTAGGAAGTGCTTTCCTTCTGCCAGTTGCCCTGATTTTGAATTTTTTTGTCTATCAAAAAAGTCAAGAAGAAGAATTCATTCAGGCCATTGAGAAGAAGATTCATGCCGTGGAAGATGCGTTTAATCAAGATTTTGACCTGTTTCAAAGCCAAGGTACTAGATTTGATTCCTTAAGTTTTGATCGGATAAGCTCGGGAACCTACTCCTATCCGTTTTTCATTATCAATTCAGAGAAAGAACTAAAGTTTTGGTCTACCAATGAATTTACACTTGATTTTTCTACCCTAGATTTAGCCAAGGAATATCAAGTGCTAATTTCTCCATACGGAACTTTTTTAGTAAAGCTTCATAAAACAGCTATTGGAGAGAAAGCAGAGTATTTTGTGCAAGCCTTTCGATTAATTTGGTCAGGAAACATAAAAAATGATTACCTCAGCATGGGGCCCAATCCAGAGGTTTTCGGGAATGGGCTGTTTACGTTTTATCCCAAGCCAGAAGACGGGTCTTTTAAAGTAAAATCCATTGATGGCCAGGCCCTTTTTGGAATTGACTTTCAGCCGGGTTTCGAGTCTGTTGGAAAGGCTTGGAATACCCCTTTACTTATTTTTAGTTGTTCCATCTTTCTTCTTTATATTTTTCTCAGTTTTATTTTTCTAAGAAAGAAATGGAAAAAAGGACAGGTCTGGCAGGCAATAGGCTATGGATTTCTTATTCTTTTTTTGGTTCGGATCAGCATGTTGGTTTTCAATTTTCCACAAGCATATCTAGCCCTTCCACTTTTTGATTCTCCTGGGTATTCTTCTTGGCTAATTCCGAGTCTAGGGGATTTGTTGTTGAATACGGTTTGTTTTGTATTGATTATTGGCCTTTTGGTTTTTCAACTTTCTTCAAAAGAAATTGTAGGGAAATTTACAAGATGGGGGCAACGAATTCGGGAAGAGATTTTGCTGGTGTTCACTTTTCTAAGTTCCACCTTGTTCTTTACTGGACTTTGGGTTTTAGCTCGCGACCTGGTCCTTCATGCAACTTGGAGCCTGGATATTTCTGCTATTCCAAGTTTTGATGGTTGGATAGGGGTAAGTTTTTTGATTTTGTTTCTTTGGGCCGCTGCCTATGTCTTTATCAGTTTGAGCTTGATCCATTTGGTCACTAGGGGGGGAGCAAACAGAAGTATGGTTTACCGTTTACTTTTGTTGGTTGCGGGCCTTTGTTCGGCTGGATTCTTTTTTTGGAACTTTTGGTTAGGAATTGCAGGATTGATCCATTTCCTTTTTCTTTTTTCGATCCTTCGATTTGATTTAGTGGCGAATGTCTACCGCTTAGGATTAGAAACGTTCTTGACCTTGTTTTATGCAAGCCTCATTGCTGCAAGTATAGTAGCGGCAAGTAGTTATCAAGCAAATGACGAACGATTGGTGCAAGCAAAAGTCGCCTTTGCAAATCAGGAACTTCTCAATACAGATAGCCAAACGGCTCTTTTTTTGGCTGATATTTTTGCAAGGCTTAAAAATGACCTATTTATACAAAATCGATTAGCGGATCCCTTACTATCCAAGGATCCGGTAATCAGTAAAATCCGAAAAATTTACCTCGATAATTACTTTGACCAGTTTGAAATAGTCATTCGTGTTTTTTCGCCTACAGGAGTACAAATTGGAGGTATGCAAGAAGGAAAATCTTTTAAAGAGTTGCAGGAGGACTATGTCAAGAGTGATTTTGCGACTCAGGTACCCAATTTGTATTTTATTCCGGGTAAAGAACAAACCACTGGAAATGAATTTGTTGCCTTTGTTCCCATGCTCAAAGGTAATCTTACGCTGGGGACAATCTACTTAGAGTTAGATCAACTCCGGATTCAGCCTGACAATGCCTATCCTCGCTTGCTTGTGGATCAGCAATATGCTGAAAAATTGCAAGAAGATCCCTTTGATTTCGCGGTGTTTAGAGCAGGAAAATTGATCCGAAGTTCAGGAAACTTCAATTACCAGCAGGAGGAGATTCGCTCCCTACTTCAAAATTCAGCCTTGATGGAAGCAGGAGTTGAGGTCTTAGGTTACCACCATTTGGGAATAAAAAATGGGGAAGACCTCTGGGTACTATCCTCACCTGCAATCTTGATCAAACAGTTTTTTGGCACACTTTCCCTGTTTTTTGTCGTTTTTGTTTCGCTTACCTTTTTTGCTATTCTATTTTCAGTTCTTTTACAGGGGTACCGAAAGTTTGAGTTTAACTATTCTACTAAACTTCAACTCTACCTGAATTTTGCATTTTTTTTCCCTATCCTAATCATTTCCTTGATCACTACAGGATTGCTTTCGCAGAGTTATTCGGAAGACCTGAATCAACAATACCTTCAAAAGGCCTTGCTAATCAAGGGAAATCTCCTCCGTTTTGTTGGGGATCAAACTATTGAAGAATTGGACCGCGATGTGCTTACAGAAGAAATCAATACCCTAGCCTCTACAGTAGGTACAGATATTCACCTATACGACAAGGAGGGTTCTTTACTTACCTCGAGTAGGTCACCCATTTTTGACAAGAAATTATTGTCCAATTTAATGCATCCTGGTGCGATGGCAGCTTTGGTAGAGAAAAAAGGAACCGAAGTGCTTTTGGAAGAGCAAGTCGGAAAACTTAAGTACCAGGCTGTATATTTAGCCATTCCCTCGCAGGCAACTTTGGGAAGTAATGCAGTGGTTGCCGTGCCTT
>JBANGF010000312.1:0-4810 GCA_037975655.1 Bacteroidota bacterium
AGAAAGGGAGGCATGGCTTCCAAAATTTCTTGTTTGCCGTACAAGACGCCAAGTCCTGTAGGTCCATAGAGTTTGTGTGCAGAAAAAGTCAGAAAGTCACAATCGAGAGCCTGTACATCTACATCCAGATGGGAGGTGGATTGTGCACCATCCAACAAAACCTTTGCGCCTACGACATGGGCCGCATCAATCATTCTTTTTACCGGGTTTATGGTACCGAGAGCATTGGATGCATGGACCACACTGACCAACTTCGTTTTTGGATTGAGCAATTTTTCAAACTCTTCCCATACCAGTTCTCCTGCATCCGTGATTGGGATAACTCGGAGGATAGCTCCATTTTGCTCGCAGAGCATCTGCCAAGGCACAATGTTGCTGTGATGCTCTAGGGTAGAAATGATAATTTCATCGCCCTTTTGAATGAATGCCGACCCGAAAGTTTTAGCTACCAAGTTGATACTTTCGGTAGTGCCTCGAGTAAAAATGATCTCTGCGGATTCTCTGGCCCCGATAAATGCGCGTACGCTTTCCCTCGTTTCCTCAAACTGTCGCGTAGCACGATCCGCAAGGGTGTGTGCACCGCGGTGAATATTGGAGTTATCTACTTCGTAATACTGTTGAATGGCATCCAGAACCACTTTTGGCTTTTGCGTGGTCGCGGCATTGTCAAAATAAATCAAGGGATTTCCGTTTACCTCTTGATGAAGTATGGGAAATTCTCTCCTGATTGAATTGACTGGGATGGCCATGGATTAGAATTTACTTCCGAGTCGCTCCTGGATTTGTTTTACAATGTAATTTCGAAGGGAATCGACCTCGATTTTGTCCAAAACCTCGCCAGCAAAGGCATAGAGCAACAAGCCTTTCGCGGTGGTTTTGTCAATACCTCGAGCTTGGAGGTAGAATTGGGCCTCTGCGTCTAATTGCCCAACGGTACATCCGTGAGAGCACTTTACGTCATCCGCCCAAATCTCAAGTTGAGGCTTGGTGTTGATGATTGCATCTTCCGAAAGAAGGATGTTGTTGTTTTGCTGAAAGGCATTCGTCTTTTGTGCGATTTGGCGAACGAAAATCTTACCGTTAAATACCCCGCGACTTTGATCTGCAAGAATGCCTTTGTAGAGTTCATTGGATTCCGCATGCGGAATGGTGTGGTCTACGTTGGTGTGGTTGTCGACATGAGTTTTGCCGTTGAGCAAGTAAATGCCAAACATATTACCCACAGAATTACTTCCCAAAAGATTGAGCGTCAGATTATTTCGAACCATGTCGCCCGAAAGGGTGATTTGGGTAGAGGTAAACTGCGAATCTTTTTGGATATCCGTCACCAAGTTGCTCACCTCAATCACTTGGTTGTGCTCTTTTTGGAGACTATGGTAAGTTAAGTCAGTATTGTTTCCCCCTTTGATTTCCACTACCTTATTCACAAAGTAGGGGGCATCATCCAAGGAGATGTGGTAATCGATGAAGGTTGCTTTAGAAAAATCCCCTGCCTCGATCCAAATTCGCGGAGAAATCACTTGGCCTCCCTGCGCTTGGTGAAACTGGAGCAATAAAATTGGACTGTCAACCTTCGTATTTTTCTCAAGGGAAATGTGAAGACCATCCGAAAATGTAGCCTGGTTTAAGGCTACAAAGGGATCTTTGCCTGCTTCGGCAATGCTTCCTAGAGGAGTAGATTCATTTTCAGAAAGTAAACGCACTGAAATACCCTCCACAGAAGTGGAATGTTCTGGCAAATACTGTCCATTGGAAAAAACCAAAACTGCTCCTTCAAAACCAGCAAATAAGGCCGATTTTACCTGTTCAGCGCTAATTTTTACCGGTTTTGCCGGAGAAAAATCAGTTAGGCTTGTCTCCAATTTCTTGGAGATTGGAGTAAACTTATATTCTTCGGCTTTTAAGGCAGGCAATCCCTGTGCATAAAAACTTTCTTTGCCCAATTGACGCAAAGAAGAGTAGGTAGCGGGTGCCGCTTCGAAAAGGCCAAGAACGAATTCCTTTTGGGTCAAGGTACTCATGGGTGTAGCGGTTGGGATCAGACAGTGGCAGTAGAATCAACTTCTTCTTTGATCCAATCGTAGCCTTTTTCTTCTAGTTCAAGAGCAAGTTCTTTGGTACCGGACTTCACGATTCTTCCTTTGTACAAAACATGGACAAAATCTGGCACAATGTAGTCAAGCAATCTCTGGTAGTGGGTCACCACGATGGTGGCAGTCTTTTCAGACTTCAATTTATTGACTCCATTGGACACAATGCGTAGTGCATCGATGTCAAGACCTGAGTCAGTTTCATCCAAAATGGAAAGTACTGGCTCTAGCATCGCCATTTGGAAGATTTCATTTCGCTTTTTTTCTCCACCAGAGAAGCCTTCATTCAAAGATCTGCTCAAAAGTTTCTGGTCAATTTCTACCAAGGCCATTTTTTCTTTCATCAAGGAAAGAAACTTAACCGCGTCCAAAGGTTCTAGTCCTCTGTATTCGCGTACTTGGTTGAGTGCTGTTCTTAGAAAATTAGTGGTGGAAACGCCTGGGATTTCAATGGGGTATTGAAATGCCAAAAATACACCTTCACGCGCGCGATCCTCAGGAGATAGTTCAAGAAGTTCTTTTCCCTGAAAGATTACTTCTCCTTCGGTAACTTCATATTCTTCACGTCCAGCAAGTACTGAGGCTAGCGTAGATTTGCCTGAGCCATTTGGGCCCATGATGGCATGAACTTCGCCTGCTTTTACTTCCAGGTTGATTCCTCTAAGGATAGGAGTGCCTTCAATGGAGGCATGTAGATTTTTTATAGAAAGCATGGTCTAGTTATTCTATGGTACGCGTTTGATTTTCGGTGAGGACAACCTATCGCGGTAGGTTAACCCACTGAACCCTCAAGGGTAAGTGCTAATAATTTCTGAGCCTCTACTGCAAACTCCATAGGGAGTTGGTTCAATACTTCTTTGGCATAACCGTTGACAATCAAGGCTACAGCATCTTCAGTGGCAATGCCACGTTGGTTGCAATAGAAGATTTGATCTTCACCGATTTTTGAGGTAGTGGCTTCGTGCTCCACTTTCGCGGAAGGATTGGCAATGTCTATGTAGGGAAAGGTATGGGCTCCACATTGGTTACCCATCAAAAGAGAGTCGCATTGGGAGAAGTTGCGCGCATTGTGTGCACGCTTCATCACCTGCACCTGGCCTCGGTAGGAGTTTTGAGATTTTCCTGCGGAGATTCCTTTGGATACAATTCTTGACTTGGTGTTTTTACCGATGTGGATCATTTTGGTTCCCGTATCGGCTTGCTGGTAGTTGTTGGTGACCGCTACCGAGTAAAATTCCCCGATCGAATAATCGCCTTTTAGTATGCAAGAAGGGTATTTCCAAGTGACGGCCGAGCCAGTTTCCACTTGGGTCCAGGAAATTTTGGAATGGTCACCTGCGCAAATACCTCGCTTGGTCACGAAATTATAAATTCCCCCTTTCCCTTCTTTGTCTCCAGGGAACCAGTTTTGAACGGTGGAATATTTAACCTCAGCATGAGTTCCGGCATAGATTTCTACCACAGCAGCATGCAATTGATTTTCATCACGCTGAGGTGCAGTACAGCCTTCTAGGTAAGACACATAAGAAGAGTCATCTGCTACAATTAATGTGCGTTCAAATTGGCCCGTGTTGGCAGCATTGATTCGGAAATAGGTGGACAATTCCATGGGGCAGCGTACCCCTTTGGGAATGTAGCAAAAAGAACCGTCTGAAAACACGGCAGAATTTAGGGCAGCGTAGTAGTTGTCTGTCATAGGAACTACTGAGCCCAAATATTTTTGAATCAATTCAGGATGCTCTTTTACTGCCTCACTGAAGGAACAAAAAATAATTCCAAGTTTGCCCAATGTTTCTTTAAAAGTAGTGGCTACCGACACAGAGTCAAGCACTACATCAATCGCTATTCCTTGAAGTCGCTTTTGTTCATTGAGCGAAATCCCCAGTCTTTCGTAAATGGCAATTAATTCAGGATCTACCTCATTTATGTTTTTCGGCTTTTTACTTTGCTTAGGAGCAGAATAATACCTTAAGGCCTGCAAATCCATTTTCGGATAATTGACATTGGCCCATTCGGGTTCGCTCATGGATTGCCAGATTTTAAAGGCCTTTAAACGCCAGTCAAGCAGCCAGGATGGTTCCTCTTTTTTGGTAGATATCCAGCGAATAATATCTTCATTTAAGCCAAGCGGAGCTTCATCTGTTTCGAATTCAACAGACCAACCGTGCTCGTATTCTTTAGAGTTAAGGTCTTCTAAAATTTGGTTGTCTTTGCTCATGAACTGAGTTGTTTAGACTAATTATAGTTTGGTCGCAAAAGTACAACATTCAAACAAAAAAATATGTTCATGACTCTATTAAAAATCCTAATTTACCATTAGTATTTTTTTGGCAGTTGAATTCAAACCTCTGATAAACAGTATAATATGGTTATAAAAAAAAATGTGAAGAAAAATCTTCACATTTTAATGTAGTAATGAGTTCATTTGCCCTCTTATTTATCTAGATTTAATCTAAATAGATTTATTTCTATTTGTCAAAAAACTGGATAGGTCTGTTGATGCTTTCTTCAAGCACGATGAGTGTCTCCGTACGATCGATTCCATCCACTTTCTGGATTTTGTCTAGCACGAGTCGTAGGTGATTGGTGTCTCGGCAGATAATTTTGGCAAAAATAGAATAATTACCTGTGGTGTAATAAGCACTAACTACTTCAGAAATGCCTTTCAATTTTTCAATGACTGAATCATACAAGGAGCTTTTTTCTAAATAGATCCCTAA
>JBANGF010000314.1:0-3099 GCA_037975655.1 Bacteroidota bacterium
AGTCCACCGGCAGTTAAAATCAATTCTTCAGGAGTCATCCCTGTAGCATAGGGATAAGTTCCGGGCCGCTTTACTTCTCCCAAAATCTGGATGTAGCGTTCATTTTGCACATCGTAAATGCTTGAAATCCTTACCACATCTTCCCGCTGTAGGAGGACATCTGCTTGGTTACCAGTAAGTATGGCTTGAAGGTTGACTTCAAGCACCTCGGAACTTAAATCACCTTTGGTACGCAGGATACTCGCTCTCTGGGTATAAGCATCTCCTTTGAGCCCATCCGCATTTTTAATGAGTTGGGTCAGGGTAAGCCCTTCGGTCAAGGCAAAGGTGCCTGGTCTAAACACTGCTCCTTTGATTTGAATTCGATTGCTGTAGCGGTCAATAATTCTTCCTACAGTCACCTCATCCCCTCCCTTTAGGTTAAATAGCCCGAGTTGATTTTGGTAGACATCTGAGATGGAGCGTTGATTTCCAGTGATGCGAGAAATCGAAATACGGTCCTTGAAGGCCAAGTCGGTATAGCCCCCTGCATAGCGGATGAGGTCTTCTAAGTTGTCCTCAGGTGTAACCTCAAAAACCAATGGACGCTTTACTTCCCCCATCACCTTCACTCGAGCTAGATAAGGGTTGACTAGGATCACATCTTGATCTTGGAGCTGCACATCCAAATTGGCTGTTCCATTGATGAGCAGGTCATACACATCAATTTCCGCTATTTTTTTATTGTTACGGATAAGTTGGATGGCGCGAAGGGTTCCGTTATCGGAAGGACCCCCGGCCGCATACAGGGCGTTAAAGACTGTAGAGAAAGCGCTCAAGGTGAAGGTTCCGGGCAAGCGAACCTCATTCAAAATATGCACCTTGATTGTTTTAATATTCCCAAGGGTAACCTGAAGAAAAGTTTTCGGATTAGCTCCAGAAAGCCCAGTGTAGAATGCAGCTACTCTGTTTTTGATGATTCCTTCAGCCGCTTCAATGGTTTTTCCGGAAACGGAAATTAGACCAATATTATCCAACAAGATGGATCCTTCTGGGTTGACGGTTGCCTCGTAATATTTCTCAGACTGCCCATAGATATCCACATAGAGTAGGTCTCCAGGACCCAGAATGTAGTTTTTGGGGGTTGCTTGATTCAAACTTGGCTCAAAACTCAGCTTGCGGTTTTTCTGGAAAAATAACTTGCTACCAAACAAGAGAGTGTCGGCCTCCTCAGTTTCCATCAACTCCTGGGTTTCCAACAGGCCTTGAGTGATGTCGTTTAAGTCTATTTGTTCTCGAGCAGATCTTTTGGAGGCATTGGTCGAACGGGACTTACTGGATCCCACACTAAGTCCTTCAATTCTGTTTCGAAGTTTTTCTACTTCTCCAGAAGGCATACCTCGCATTTGAGCCATCATCAGAAAGTCTGTGCTGCTTAGTCCGGCATCTTGTGCACGCTTGACCAATTCCTCGATTTGATCATCACTGAGTTGATCTACCCGAATCGCCGTAATGTCGGTATTGGACTGCGCGTAAAGAGCAATCGGGGCTACAATCAAAAGGCAGAATAAAACTAAAAAGTAGGTAATTTTATGTATAGAGTTCATTGTGAAATGGAAATTCCGTAGAGTATAGTTGATTCTAATGGATAAAAATCCGTTTAATTCTTAATTATACCAAATGTATTAACAGATTTGACGGAAAGAGCCTCAGTTTTATGGCCTCATTTCAAACCAATTAGGTCTGGTTTGGGTCTTGAAATGAAGGTGCTATACCTGATCTTTTTGTCCATGCAGATTTGTAATGCTTTCCCTAACTTGCCAAAAATTCCCTTCATGTATAGGCTATTTCTTTTACTTGCAATATTCTTCGGTCTATTCTCTTGCCAATCTTCAGACAGCACCTGCACCCTAGATGAGGAGCGATTGGAGAGACGGGAAAACCTGGAAATTTATCGTCTGGAACAAGAATTTTTTGCAGCAAAGAGTCCCGAGGAGCTTCGCTTCCTCCTTGAAAAATACCCAGAAATAGCGGCTCAGGTCATGGAGCAAGAGACCTACCCCCATGCAGATTCCTTGGTTCAGGAACTGCTTCGCGCTAATCAGGACTCTGCTTTTCAGTCCTTGAATGTGGCTGTCGCCAAAGAATTTGCAGACATTTCCGACATCAAAGTGGAGCTGGAACAAGCATTTGCCTATTTGAAAAGTTATTACCCCGATTTTAAAGCCCCCAAGGTATACACCTATGTTTCTGGATTCGGTATAGATCTCTTAGTTGAAGAAGACATCTTGGTGATAGGTTTAGATTATTTTTTACCCAGTGACCATGCCTTCCAGCCTGATCTGCCCAAGTACATTGCTTCCCGATACGAACGAAAATACCTAGTTCCCATGATTGTGTTGTCGATTTCATCGCGTTACAATGAAATCGACCCCAAGGACAATACCCTTTTGGCGGAAATGGTCTATTACGGAAAAGCCTACCATTTTGTCAAGTCTATCCTTCCTTGCACCTCGGACCAATTCGTTATTGGATACACTCCCGAACAAATTCAGGCCTGCTGGGACAATGAGGATCTTATTTGGACGCATTTTATTGAAAATGAACTCCTGTTTGAAACTAACCCCTTTGAAATCCGAAAGTACATCGGGGAGGCTCCTAGCACGGATGCCATCAGCCCGGATGCACCCGGTCGGATAGGTCGTTGGATTGGATGGAATATCGTTGAGGAGTATGCCATTCAACAGGATCTTTCTTTACCCGAACTGATGCGTGAATCGAATGCAAAAAAGTTGTTTAAAGATTCCGGTTACCGGCCTCGGAATGGAGAAGAAAACTAGGATTTAGGACCGTCAGGTTCTGGACTTATCCACAGCTTTGTGCGTTTTTTCGTAGTATTTGCACAGGTGGGTAATCGCACAAACACTGCATTTTGGGCTTCTTGCTAGGCAAGTGTAGCGCCCGTGGAGAATTAGCCAATGGTGCGCCTTGTGAATGTGCTCCTTGGGCAGGTGTTTGACCAATTGCTTTTCTACTTCTAGGGGGGTCTTGGCGGTTAGCGGAACCAATCCTAGGCGCCGAGATACTCGATATACGTGCGTATCCACGGCCATATTGGGC